>JALUZX010000436.1 GCA_027011425.1 Planctomycetota bacterium | reverse complement strand
CCCGGGTCTTCTCCTTCATGACCTTGAGAATCTCTTCGGGAAGGGGACTTTCGGGCGGGCCGGGAAGGCGGTCGTCCATGGGGAGGTCTTCCAGGGATTCCCGGGTAATCGGGGTTTTCTTCAGGCCCTGGAAGGTGACGCCCGGGATCTTCTCCAGGATGGCCCTTCCCCGTAAGTAGCGCCTTTCCGAATTGACTTCCAGGAGGATCTCGTCCCCGAAGAGGCGAAGACTTCCCAGGGAGAGTCTCTCTCCCACCAGGGAGGAACCGGGAGGAAGAGGCCGGAACCAGGTCCAGGATCCGGGTTCCATGTCCGCGTCCATGTCCTTTCGGCGGTCCAGGGCCCTCGCCAGGACTTCCGGTTCGGCGACCTTGAAAGACGCGGAGTGCTGAACCAGCGGGTCGCCGTCGGTATTGGTGAGGACCGGATAGGTTTCCGATTTCCTTATTTCTGCTTCATACCAGGTCCAGAGTCTTCCGAAGAGGTGGACCTTTTTCTTTCTCTCCTCGGGGGCGTACTCCATGCCGAGCCGGTCCAGGAAGGCCAGGCCCCCGTCCAGGAGGGCCCGGTCCACTAAAGGCGCAAAGAGTTGAAGGAAGTGGAAACTTCCGGCCCTGTAGACCCTGGCGAAGGTGAAGAGCCCCTTGACGTCCCCCTTGGATAGGCCGGGATCCCATACGGTGACCCGATTACCAGAAAAGATGTCGCTCAGGAGGAGGGTTCCCTCCTGGTCCACCTCTTGGACCTGGTAGATGGAGGGGAGAGCCTCGGCGCGTGCTTCGAGAAGGGTCCTGAAGGCGGGAGGCATGCCTCCTTCCAGCATCTTCTCAGCCAGGGTTCTGCTCCGGGAAACGGCCCGGTAGTCCACGAAGAGCCATTCCACGAAGGCGTCGGCGGCGCCCGGGTTTTCCTCGAGCAGGGTAGCCACCCCTCCCAGGGAGCCGAAAAATCGTTTCAACGCGCGGGGCCTCACGATGTCCTTGGTATTCATGATCCGGAAAAACCAGTTCGTCAGGGCCCGGTCGGCTTCCTTCCACCCCTCCAGGTCGTCCGGGGCGGGGAATCGACGATCCGAGTAGGGCTTATCCCTTTTCGCTTCCACCGCTCTTTCTTTTTTCTCGGGCTCTTCCCTTGCCTCCTCGTCCTCGAGATCCCAGGGGAAGACGACTTCCACCCGCGAGCCGAGGGGATCCCCCTGGAGGGCGACCACGGGAGGTTCCTTGAAGAGAATGGGCCGAACTACCTGGAAGAGCCCTTTCTTCATCGCCAGGAGGGTCCCGTTCAGAAGGTCGAAAAAGACCCGGAGACTCTTGGTGTTTGGAGTGTAAGTCTGGCCCTCCTCGTCCTGGATGAAGAGAAAGGGCGCCTCCGATTCCGGCGTGAGATGGAACCCTCCTCTTTTCAGCAGGCGGACCCAATCCCCTGGGATTCCTTTTCCTGGAATCACTGCGAATTGGAACCGGTCCAGGCGGGCGAATTCCTCCTGTGGAATCCGGAGAAAAGTGGAATCTCTTTCGACCAGTTCCTGGGGGATGAAGACGAAGGTGATCCGAAGCCTTTTGTCCGGAGTTCCGGGAAGGGCGAAGAACACCGGTCCTTCCCGGGAGAAGACCACGAAGAAGGGATGGAGTTTTTCCTTGTCGATTTTGGAGAGCTTCTGGTGGAGGGCGAGAGCTTTCCGGAACACCTCCCTGGCAAGCCTGGATCCGCTGAGGGCCATGGGGGTTTCTCCTTGAGGGTCAAGGGTGAGCGGGCGGTAAAGATGGTAAAGGGCCTTTTCCCGCGGGAAAAGGAGAGACCTCTCCAGGATCCAGACCTGGCCGTTGAAGCCGCGGACCCTTCGAAGGACCATGGGTCCTTCCATGAAACAGGGCGCCCGGGGGCGTCCAGGCGGCGAAACTCTCTCACTCCAAAGGACCCATGCGATGGCGGCAGAGGCGGAACCCCAAAGGATCAAGACCAAAACGAAAAGGAACCGGACTTCCCATGCACCGGCCAAGGCTCTCTCCCGGAGGCGCCGGCCAGAGGGCATGAGCCTGGAGGAGTGGCAGAGGGCCCTTCGGCGGGAATATGGAAGGAAGGCCGACTTCCGCTACAGGAACCTGGGATCTCACCCGGTCTTTTCGGAATTCCGCGTGACGAACCCGGAGAAGGGGACGAGCTACCGCGTCTCGATCCGGGGCGCGGACCCCTGGGACAACACCTGCACCTGCCCCGACTTCGCCGTGAACACCCTGGGGACCTGCAAGCACATCGAGTTCGTCCTGGGCAGGCTGGAAAGGAAGAGAGGGGGAAAGAGGGCCCTGGAGGAAGGCTTCCGCCCTCCCTTCCCGGAGATCCTGCTCCGGCCGGGGGCCCGGAGGGAGATCGTGCTCAGGCCCGGCGCGGCCTCCTCCCCCGCCTTCCTGCGTTACGCCCGGAGGC
>JALUZX010000435.1 GCA_027011425.1 Planctomycetota bacterium | reverse complement strand
GGCAGCCCGGAGTGTTCAGGAAGGTCCGTCGCGAAAACCCGGAGATGCCTGCCATTGCCGGCACCCGAGCCCGCCGTTCCCGGCTGAATGCCGACCGTAGACGCCTTTCCACGCCTCCCCGACCCACAGATTCTGCGGAAGACCCCTCTTTTTTATTACTCCATCAAGCGCTCCACACCGGTTCCATTTTGGATGGAAAGGTCGGCTTGAACAGGACAGGTGAGCCCTCCCTCAGGGCCCAGGAAGACCTCCCGGCAAGACCTGAGTGAGCCGGCCCCTTAGGTGGACCCCCTGCTCCCGGAGCGGGTCCCAGGGGCCGACCACTCCGGCAGGCGTGCCGGCGAGGCCTTCTTCCGCACATAACCGGCCGGGTTCCCGGCCGGGCCCGCGCCCCGGACTCTTCCACCCCTTGGTCTCAAGGGTGAGGGGCCTCTTTCCCGAAAATATCGAAATGAGCCAATCCTTTCCGGAACCTGTCTCCGGAAATCTCGAGGGGTCCACGCAAAGGCAGGGCATGGATCGAAAAAGAAAGCCTGGGGCGACCGATCTCTTCCACCGGTCCGATCCCAAAATCTACGGCCTGGGAAACTTTACGGCCCACAGGACGCCGGGGCGCACATTCTTCGCCCGCCTGGTCCTCGCTTTCTGAGGAGAGCATGAAAGGGAGGAAGGGAAAAAACCTCTTCGCCCTGGGCGCGGGAATCCTCTTCCTGGGAGGGTTCCAGGCCCCTTCCCCGGAGAAGAAGCCGGAAGCTCCGGCCCCAAAAGAAGTCTGGGTGGTCCTCTCCGGGGAGGCCGGTCCTTACCGCAAGGCCGCCCGGGCCCTGGAGAATGCCCTGGAAAAGGACGGGGTCCGCACAAAGGAAATCCTGCTGAAGGAGCTGGAGGAAGCCGACTTCCGGGATCCCACCCGGCCTTCCGCCTGCGTAGCCGTCGGCACCAAGGCCGCCCTTCATCTTCACCAGGTCCTTCCGCCGGAGATCCTCTTTTCTTTCTGCCTGGTGACCCACCCGGAAGCCCTGGGCATCCTGGAGGGAAGGCCCTTCCTGGGCGTCACCACGGACATTCCCCTTTCCATCCAGGTGGCCCTGGCCCGGAAGGCCCTGCCCTGGATCCGGCGGGTGGGCCTCCTCTTTTCCGGAAAGAACAAGACCAGCCTTTCTCTCAAGAAAGAACTCCGGGCCCGGATCCCCAAGGAGTGGACCCTTCAGGCGGTGGACGTGGAAACCTTCTCCTCCAGGGCCGAGGCCATCGAAACCCTTCTTTCGGGAAGACCCGACCTGGTCTGGACCTTCCCCGATCCTTCCGTCTTCGACCTGGCTTCCCTGAGAGCCCTACTGCTTGGAGCCCTCCGCAAAAAGATTCCGGTCTTCGGATTCTCCGCTCCCCTGGTGAGAAGCGGCGCCCTGCTGGGTCCCTTCCTGGATCCCGCCTCCCAGGGGAACCTGCTCGGGAAAAAACTTCTTTCGAAATTGCGGGATGGCGAAGGCCCCAAACCGAAAAAGTCCCTCTTCTTTCCGGAGACCCTCTATGCCGTCAACCTGAACGTAGCAGCCAGGCTCGGCATCCAGCTTCCCCCTGAACTCGTGAAGGAGGCGAAGATCGCCTTCGGATCCAGGAAAGAGGAGGAAGAGCCATGAAACCCATCCTCTCTCTCAAGGTCAAGGCCTTCCTCCTCTTCGTGGGAGTGGCGCTCTTCAGCATCGCCGTCCCCGCCATCGTCCAGATCCAGAGGATGAACGCCCTCATCGCAAGGGGGGAATCCAGGTCCGCCCATTCCCTTGCCCAGGGACTCGCCTGGGCCGTGGAGTTGCCCTTGGCCGTCAAGGACAAGGTGGAACTACAGAGAATCGCCCGGAAATTCCTGAGGGACAAGCAGGTTCTCTTCATCGCCGTCTTCGGCAAAGGCTCCAGGCCGGCGGCCAAGGCGGTCCGCGACGCCGGGGCGTGGAAATCCTATATTTCAGGGGGAGATTCGAAGGCGGATTTCATCCTCGGCACGGCGGACGTCTTCTTTACCGGAAGCGAAGAAACCCTCCCCTCCCTGGACTGGTCCCAGGACCGGTCCCAGGGAGCGAAGACAAAAAGGGAGAAGATCGGAAACGTCGTGGTGGCCCTCTCCTCCCTTCCCCGCAAAAAGGCCACCCGGGCCCAGACCTGGGAGGGCCTCACCCTTTTCCTGGCCTCCCTCCTTTCGGCGGGCCTTCTCATCTACTGGGCCGTCCGGCACTGGACCGCCCGCCTTGCCAAGCTGGTCCGCGCCGCCGAAGGCGTCACCAGGGGCAACATGAACGAACCTCTGGAGAGGGGAAAGAACGACGAAGTCGGAAGGGTGATCGAGGCCTTCGAAAAAATGCGCCGCGCCGTGGCTCTCCGCGACAAGGAGATGAAGGACTTCAACGCCACATTGAAGCAGAAGGTCCTGGAG
>JALUZX010000434.1 GCA_027011425.1 Planctomycetota bacterium | reverse complement strand
CTTGGACCTCTCGAGCTACGAGAGCATGATGCGCGGCGGCGGAGACCAGGCCCGGTTTCCCATCGTGGTCCCCTACAACGCTTCCCAAAGCCTCCTCTACCTGAAGCTCAGCCTGGACACCCCCCCCATCGGAAACCGCATGCCCTATTTCCAGGATCCCCTCAAGCCCCCCCAGCTCAAGAAAGTCCGGGACTGGATCAACCAGGGCGCCAGGGAAAACTGACCCGGAATCCCCCCAAGGATTCGGCTCCTTTCCGGGACCCAGGCGGAAACAGAAGAGGAAAAGAGGACAAGCCTCCCCGGGCCGGGTTAAAATCCAATCATGGATTACCTGGCCCTCTTCCTGGTGATGCTCTTCTTCGCCCTGGTGGGCCTCTCCTTCGCCGCTTTCTTCAAGGCCGCCCGCCTGGAACACAAGACCCGGCGCCTGGAGAACGCCCTGGCCCGCCAGAAACGCGAACTGGAAAAGCTCCAGCGAGCCCTCCGGGCGGGAGGCATGGAAACGGCCCCTGAAAAGGAGAAGGAAGAGGAAGAAGAAGAAGAAGAAGAGGTCCCGGGAAAAGAACCGGAAGGGACCGCAATCGCCCCGGCAGAAACGCCTCCCTCCGCGGAACCTCTTCCCGCCCGGCCTCCCCGGGAAGAGATCCCGGTCCTCTCCCGCGGGCCGCACGCCGGCCTGCCCCCGGACCGGGCCGGGGCCGGGCCTTCCCGGAGAAGAACCGCCCCGCCCAGGCGCCCCTCCTTCCGCCTGGACGAGGCTCTGGGGCCCAGGCTCGCCCTCTGGGTGGGGGCCCTGGCCCTGGCCCTCGCCGCGGCCTTCCTGGTCCACTACTCCTGGAAGAAGGGCTGGTTCACCCCGCCCATGCGGGTCCTCTCGGGGCTCGCCATGGGGATTCTCCTCGTGGCGTGGGGAATCCGGATCCAGGAAAAGACCCGGCGCATGGCGGCGGCCTTCACCGCCGCGGGCCTGGCGGACATCTACATCTGCATCTGGGCCGCCGCCAGCGTCTGGAACCTGGTCCCGGCGGGCCTCGGTTTCGCCGGGCTCGCCCTGACGACGGCGGGAGCCATCGTCCTCTCCCTCCTCCAGGGGCGGATGGTCCTGTACATCGGGATGGTCGGCGGATACGCCACCCCCCTTCTCGTGCCCTCTCTCCACCCCAGGCCCGCCGTCCTCTTCCCCTATCTCTTTCTCCTGGGCCTGGGCATCCTCGTAGTTACTCTTCATCGCAAATGGTTTCTTCCATCGGCCCTCTCCCTTCTCCTTGGATGGGCCTGGGCCGGCTCCTGGATGGGACTGCGCTTCGAGACTTCCCACACCTTCTGGATCGGAGGATTCCTTCTTCTCTCCGCCTGGGCCTACCTCCTTCCCTGCCTGTCCGACAGGGATCCTCCCCCATGGGGCCACCCCAACGGCCCCTACCTGGGACGGCTCCTCGGCCTGGGAGGAGGCATCCTGCTCACGGGAATCCTCTGGAGTCTCTCCCACTACGCCGCCGCCCCCTGGATCTTCTACCTGCTTCTTTCCGCCCCCGCCCTCTATTTGGCATCCCGGAAGGACTGGACCGGGCCCGCCCTCACCTGGGCCGCCATGCTGGGTGCGGCCCTCCTCCTTCTCCTTTGGAAGACCGCGCCTCCGGGGGGGAATCCCACGGCCCTGGCCTTCCTGACCCAGGGAATCCAGGGAGGAAATCCGAAGACCCTGGTCTTCTTCGCCGCCGCCACGGGCCTCTTCTTTGCCGGAGGCGCGTATCTCCTCCTCTGGCGATCCTCCAAGCCCCACCTTCTCTCCGCCCTCGTTCCGGCGGCGGCCCTTCTCTACTTCCTGGTTCTCTACATCCAGAAATCCGGGTGGGAGCAACGCGCCCTCTGGTGGAAGTTCGCCGCGGCCCTGGGCATCCTCCTCTCGGGCGCCGCCGTTCCCCTCCACAAAAAAAGAGAATCCCTCGCCCGGGGGGACCTGGCCCTGGCCGGCCTGATCTGGGGGGCGGTAATCACCCTCTGCGTGGCCCTCCCCATCGCCGTCCGGGAAATCTACGTCACCCTGGGTTTCGCCCTGGCCGTCCCCCTGCTGGCCCGCCTGGACCCGGCCCTGAAGGTCCCGAGCCTTCGCTACCTGGCCGCCCTGGTCTCGGCCGCCGCAACTGTGAGGCTCATGCTCAACTCCCACGTTCTCGAGTACAACATCCCGGCCCGCTCCCTCTTCAACTGGATCCTCTTCGGATACGGCCTCTCCGCCCTCTTCTTCCTGGACGCGGCCCGAACCCTGAAGGACAAGGCGCCCGTCGCGCTGGTCCGCTGGTTCAAGGGGAACGTATTGCTCTTCCTCTTCTACCTGGTCACCCTCCAGGCGCGCCATTTCTTCCATCCCGCCGGCCTCCAGGCAGGCCCGGTCCTTCTCGCCGAATGGGGCGTATACTCCTCGATCTGGCTCCTCTTCGGGTGGATTCTCCTCTTCCTGGCCCGGAGGAAGACCGACCTTCTCCTGGAGATCGGAGGGAAGACCGCCGCTCTTCTCGGGCTGGCCGCCGCCTTCCTGGCCCAGGGGACCTCCGTCAACCCCCTCTGGACGGGCTCCCCCGTGGGAGAGACCCCCCTCTTCAACCTCCTCCTTCTTCTCTACGGCGCCCCCTTCCTCCTCTCCCTCCTCCTGGCCCGGACCTGCAAGAAAGAAGACCCCAAAGCCTTCCCCTTTGCCCTGCTCTTCAAAGTGAGCGCCCTGGTCTTCTCCTTCCTCCTGCTCAGCCTGGAGGTCCGCCAGGCCTTCCACGGCGGGATCCTGAAAGGCCCCCTCACCGGCCAGGGCGAAAACTACGCCTACTCCGCGGCCTGGGCCCTCTACGGCCTGGGACTCCTGGCCCTGGGGATCCGCACGGGCGGAAAACTCCTCCGGATCTCCTCGCTTGTGGTCATGGGGATCACGGTGTGCAAGGTCTTCCTCTTCGACACCTCCCACCTGAAAGACCTCTACCGGGTCTTCTCCTTCCTCTGCCTGGGCGCGAGCCTCTTTTTCCTGGCCTGGCTCTACCAGAAGTTCGTCTTCCGGGAGGAGCACTCCCCGGCGCCCGGAGGGAAGAAAGAAAAAAGCGCCCCTCCCCCCGAGCCCTGAGGGAAAGGAGGAACGGGAGCCCCTGGTCAGTTTTTTCGGTGGCACGCAAAGAAACCGGAGATTCGATGGGAACACTCCGATGTATATGGATCCTGAATAAAATGAACCTGGGGGCAGTCATGAGAGAACGAATGGGCCGGCTGAAGTTTCTCCACAAAGGAAAGGAAGTCCCCCACCGCTCCATGACCGCCCGCCTCCTTTCCTGGAAGGCCTCCTGCGAGCGGAGCCTGGCGGGAAAGGACTACCTTCCGCGGCCCCCGTCCAGGACCAGGAAAGACATGCCCTAGATCGAGCCGATTCCCATGAAAAAAATCCTCTTTCTCTCCTGCATCCTTGCCACCTGGACCCTTTCCCTCGCCGCCCCTTCCCCGGGGCCCGGGCCCGAGCCCTGGATGACCCCGGTCTTCCGGGAGAAGAAGGACGGCTACCCGAGAATCCGCATTCCCTCGCTGGTGGTCACCAACAAGGGCACATTGCTGGCCTTCGCCGAGGGAAGGCAGGGTGGGGACCACTCCCAGAACGACATCATCCTCAAGCGAAGCTCCGACGGGGGGAAGACCTGGGGCCCTCTCCAGGTAGTCTGGGACGCCGGAAAAAGGTGCCTCAACAACCCCTGCGCCGTGGTGCTCCGCAAGACGGGACGGATCCTGCTGGTCTTCCAGATGTATCCCGCCCGGGCCGGCGAGCGGGGCGTCGAGCCCGGCCTCGAGGGAGAGGACATCTGCCGCTGCCTGTTGACCTGGAGCGACGACGACGGGAAGACCTGGTCCAAGCCCAGGGACATCACCCGGGAAGTGAAGCGGCCCAAGCGGGTCACGAGCATCGCCTCGGGCCCGGGTATCGGGATCCAGCTCACCCGGGGAAAATACAAGGGCAGGATTCTCATCCCCTTCAACCAGGGGCCCTACGGAGACTGGCGCGTCTACGCGGCCTGGAGCGACGACGCCGGAAAGACCTGGACCTACGGAAAGACCGCGCCCGAGGGTTCTAAGGGGCACGGCAACGAAGTCCAGTTCGTGGAGCGAAGGGACGGCTCCATTCTCCTGAACTGCCGGAGCGCCGGCGGGTCGCGCCTGCGCAAGAGGGCCGTGAGCGCCGACGGGGGCCGGACCTGGTCCCCCCTGGAGGACGACCCGGGCCTTCCCGAGCCCCAGTGCATGGCCTCGATCCTTCGCTATTCCCGGCCCGAGGAGGGAAAGAGCCGGATCCTCTATGCCGGCCCCGGCACCAGGAAGGGCCGGAAGATGGGAACCCTCCGGGTCAGTTACGACGAGGGAAAAAGGTGGCCCGTCTCGAAGGTGATCTATCCGGGGGGATACGCCTATTCCTGCCTGGCGAAACTCCCGGGCGGCGATATCGGCCTCCTCTTCGAAAAGGACGGATACAAGAGCATCACCTTCGCCCGGATCCCCCTCTCCTGGCTGGAGAAAAAGGAAGAATCCCCCCGGAAGGCCGGGAAGAGGCGCCCTCCCTACGCCGTGGTGGTAAGTCCCAAGACCATGGCCGACCCGGAATGGAAGAAGGTGGTCCAGGCGCTGGTGAAGCGCCGCGGCGCCAAGGTCTTCCCCTGGGAGTGGAAGAAGACCAAGGCCCTGAAGAAAGAGCTGGCCGCCTTTTCCCCCAGGTATGTCTGCTTCGTGGCGACCCCGGCCGAGCTGGCCCGGACCGGGAGGGTCGAAGTGAAGACCAGGTCGGGTAAGTCCTTCTCCCTCCCTCTCTGCGGCGTCTACTACCACGAGGCGGGCCTGCTCATGAAACACCTCGACCGGGATCCCTACGACGACGCGGTCTGGGCGATCCTCACGGGAAGGGACGCCCGGGACGCTCTCAGGGTCGCCCGCCTCTCGGCCCGGCCATTCCGGGTGAAAAGGGAGGTCTCCCACGTTCTGGGAGGCTGGCTGGAGTGGCTCCAGGAGGGGGTCTCCTTCAACGAGGTCGAGAAGGAGCGGATGCGGGTCAAGCTTCCCGGCAGGGATCCGGTTTGGAAGAAAGGCCCCCTGGACACGACGGCCGCCTTCGTGAAGGAGGTGGATTCCGGAAGAGCGGACATGATCGTCACCAGCGGCCACGCCACCGAACACGGCTGGCACATGGGCTACAAGTACAAGAGCGGCGTCATCATCCCGGCGGCGGACATCTCCCGTTATCCCAAAAAGGCCCGGGACCAACTGGAGGCCCAAAAGCAAAAGGAATCCGAGCGCTGGAAGAAGGATCCCCCCGCCCTCCTGGGGGTGGACTCGAAGAACGACGTCTACCCCATCTCCGCCCGGAACCCCAAGATCTACTACTCCCCGGGCAACTGCCTGATCGCCCGGGTGGACGGCAGGGACTGCCTGGTCCTCTCCTGGATCCACCACGGGGCGATCCAGTTCTTCGGCCACGTGGGCCTCCAGACCCACTCCTGCAATGCCTGGGGAATCGCAGACTACTTCCTGAGACTCCAGGGGCGATACACCTTCGCCCAGTCGGTCTGGCTCAACCAACAGGTCCTCTGGTGGAAAGAGGCCCGGGGCGCCCTGGGCAAGGACCAGTATGTCTGTTGCCGCAACGAGAGGATCTTCCAGGTGGGAAGAAAATTCGTCTGGGAGGCGGTCGTCCTCTACGGCGACCCCGCCGCGGACGCCCGGGTCCAGGCCGTGAGGGATCCCCTCTACGAGCAGAGCCTGGCCCGGAAGAAACTCCCCGGCGGAAAAGAAGAGTGGACCTTCACCGTCACCATGAAGGCCCCCCTCAAACCCTCCCGGCCCGCCGCCTTTCTCCTGCCCCGAAAACCCAGGAAACTACTGAAGGTCCTGAGGGGCCCCAAAAACCTCCTCCTGGCCGACGACTTCGCCCTCCTCCCCTTCTGGGGCCCCAAGACCCCCGCTCCCAAAAAAGGAAAGACCTACCAAGCCGTAGTCCTGGTGGAAAGAGATTCTCCCCCCAAGTGACCCCTTAAACCTTGTTCCCAGAGTTTCCCTGGTCTCAGGCCTTGGCCCTGGACCGGGAAGGGGACCAGCGTCCTTTTCTCCCCGGGGGAGCGGCCACCAGGAAAGCCAGCCCTCCCAGGACGACCGCCTCGGGGAAGACCGCAAAAAAACCATACAAGGAGAGGGCGAGAATCCCTACCAGCAATGCAAGGGGGTCCAGGGCGAACCAGCCGACGAAAAACCAGACGTAGACCGCGTCCATGAACAGGAAAGACCCGGCGTAGAAACGCGCCCACATCCCCTTTCTCGGATTCGGCCCTCTCCCCCGCCTTCCTTCGGAGGCCTTTTCCGCATCCCCTTTCCACCGCTTGAACCTCTCCCCCTCGACCAGGAGGTATCCCACCTGGAGAAGAAGCCTCAAAAGAAGTACGGCCAACACGAACCGGGTCTCTTCCGGGCCTCCTCCCCCTTCCCCCATATTGGGAAGGGGTCCCCCCACCGGTCTGAGAAAGCAATACTGGGGAGGGGAGACAAGGAGGTAACCAACGGCCATTGCAAACCAAAGAACCGGAACCAAAAAAATCCTGAAGTTCTCTCGGTCGAGTTTCATCCAATGTTCCTTCCCGGCCCTTTTCGCAACCCCCACCTCTCGATGCCGGGAGATGTTCCAATCAGGGGACCAAATTCTACCAGGAAAAGAGCCTCCTTTCCCCTCCTTGGAGACAAAGGAAATCGTGGTCCTACCCAGGTTGGAACCTTCTCTTCCGGTCCCCCTTGAGAGCAGAGGCTCGGAAGACCAGAATGCCTCCAGGTTCCGCGGGCGGTTTGGGTGATCGTTTCTGGAGGCGCCATGGCGGATCGTGAAGCGGGGTCCCGGCCCGGGGAGGGGCGGGACGCCTTGATCGTGGTGGATCTCCAGCCGGACTTCATGCCCGGCGGGGCCCTGCCCGTGCCCGGCGGGGACCAGGTGGTGGAGCCCATCGCGAGGCTCCTGGAAAGAAGGCTCTTTTCCCTGGCCCTGGCCACCCAGGACTGGCATCCCCCGGGCCATCTTTCCTTTGCCTCGAGCCACCCGGGAAAGAAACCCTTCGAGACCATCGACCTCCACGGAACGCCCCAGGTCCTCTGGCCCGACCACTGCCTCCAGGGATCCCCGGGGGCGGCCCTGCACCCTGGGCTTCCCGCGGCCCCCCTGACCCTCATCCTCCGCAAGGGAATGGACCCCCAGGTGGATTCCTACAGCGCCTTCCGGAGCGCCCCCGGCCCGGGGGGAAAGAGGATTCCCACGGGGCTTTCCGGATTCCTCAGGGAGAGAGGAGTCCAGAGGGTCTACCTCTGCGGCCTGGCCCGGGACTACTGCGTCAAGTGGACCGCCCTGGACGCGGCGGCCGAAGGGTTCCAGACTTTCTTTGTCTGGGACCTGACCCGCCCCGTGGATCCGGACTCCGGCGAGGCGGTCCGGGCCGAGCTGGCCGAGGCCGGAGTGGAGATCCTGGATTCCTCCTCGCTGGGGTCGTGAAGACCGAAAGGACGCCATGAGAAGATTCCATATCGCCACGGAAGAAGAGATCCGCCGGGGAAGGGTGACAGACGCCTACTTCCTCAACGCCCGGCGCGTCCTGGAGGAGGCCGGCGCCGACAAGGAGGTGGCCGCCGAGGTTTCGGTCAAACGTCTTCCCGGCGACTGGCCCTGGGGCGTCCTCTGCGGGATCGAGGAAGCGGCCCGGCTCCTGGAAGGAATCCGGGACATCGAGGTGGATTCCCTTCCCGAGGGCTCCCTCTTCCATGCCGGCGAACCGGTCCTCGCGATCCGGGGAAAATATACCCATTTCGGAATCCATGAGACAGCCCTCTTGGGCCTGCTCTGCCAGGCCAGCGGCATCGCCACGGCCGCGGCCCGGTGCAAGCGGGCCGCCGGGGAAAAGGCGGTGCTGAGCTTCGGCGCCCGCCGCCAGCACCCGGCCATCGCGCCCATGGTGGAGCGGGCCGCCTGGATCGGCGGGGCCGACACGGTCTCGTCGGTGCTCGGCGCCGAACTCATCGGCATCCCCGCCCGGGGCACCATGCCCCACGCCATGATCCTGGTCATGGGGGACACCGTGGAGGCGGCCAAGGCCTTCGACAAGTTCCTGGAGCTCGAAATCCCGCGCTTCGTCCTGATCGACACCTTCCGGGACGAAAAGTTCGAGGCCCTGAGAGTGGCCGAGGCCCTGGGGGACAGGCTCGCCGCCGTCCGCCTGGACACCCCGCCGAGCCGGCGGGGGGACCTGAAGGCCCTCATCGAGGAGGTCCGCTGGGAACTGGACCGCCGGGGCTTCGAGAAGGTGAAGATCCTCGTGAGCGGAGGGATCGGGGAAAAGGAGATCCTCCAACTCCGGGAGGCGGCCGACGGGTTCGGCGTGGGCTCCTCCATCTCCCGCGCGCCGCACGTGGACTTCGCCCTGGACCTGGTGGAAGTGGAGGGCAGGCCCCTGGCCAAGCGGGGCAAGAAGTCGGGCCGAAAAGATCTCCTCCAGTGCCCCTCCTGCAAGA
>JALUZX010000433.1 GCA_027011425.1 Planctomycetota bacterium | reverse complement strand
GCCCCTTCCCTGGCGGGCCAGTGGGTGGTGGGCACCGCCCCCGCCGGGGGCGGCCCGGTCTGCCTGGAGTTCACCCCCGGTTTTCTCCTCACCCTGGGCGGGTGAGCCCCGCCCCGGGTCACTCCAGTTTCGTCTCCAGGTATTGGGCCAGCTTCCAGGCCGTGAGAGCGCAGTTGAATTCCGGGTCCAGGAGGCCTCTCCTCAATTTGCGGATGCACTCTCTCAGTCCGTCGGGAGTGCCCAGCTTCTTCACGTCATCCGTCCAGACCTTGTAGGGAAGGACGTATTTTTTCTCGAAGAAGGTGGGCTTGTGGCGCTGGAGGTCCAGGGAGAGGAGGGCCAGGTAGACCGTGTTCTCCCCGATCTTCGCCGACGGAGGGCAATTGATCATGAGCTTGGCCATGGCGATGCTCGAGGAGTTGAGGAGCATCTCCTTGGGTTTCTTCCCCTTCCCCGGGAGAAAGAGGATGAACTTGTGGTCCAGGATCTTGGGGAGGCCCCGGCGGACCTTGCCGGTGGTCTTGGGCGTAAGGAGGGAGAGGTAGCGGAGCCCCGCCTGGGCCTGCCTGGCCAGCTCGAACCCCGCCTCGGTTTCGTCCTTTTTCCGCTTGACCGGGTGCTTCTTGAGGAAATGGACGGCATCCTTCCGCTTCCCCAAAAAGATCAGCAGGTCCGCTTTGGCCCAGCGGGCCAGCCTGGGGTCCACCCCCTTCTTCTCCAGCTCTTCCGCCAGGGCCAGGGCCTCCTCGGTCTTCTCCGCCAGGGCCAGGGCCCTCACGGCGAGAATCCCGTTGGAGGGATCTTCCTTCAAGGTGGCCGGGTCTTTCAGGAGGGCCGCCGCTTTGTCGAAACGGCCCGCCCCGAGGAGGGTCTTTCCCTCCATGGTCCGGGGCTTCTTCATGGGACGGGGGGCGTCCTTGAAACTCTTGTATTTTTCCAGTTCCTCCAGGGCGGTCTCGTAGCGGCCCAGGTGGTAGGCGGCCTGGAAGAGGCCGAAGTGGGCGTGGTAGGTGTCGGGCTTGAGCCTGACGGCCTTTTTGAAGGTTCTGTAGGCCTTTTTCAGGGCTTGGGTCCTCTCCCGGGGTTTCTTCGCTTCCCTGGCCTCCAGGAGATAGGCCAGGCCCAGGTTGTCCAGGAGGAATCGGGCCTTGGGATACCTGCGGGCCCCGGCCAGGCAGATCCTGAGCGCCCTGGGGCCGTCGTTTCTTTCCAGGAAGAACTTGGAGGCGTCGAGGAAATGGTTTTCCTTCCAGGGAAGGTTTTCTTCTTCCATGACCTGGACCACGGCGTCCCAGGTCTTTTCGAACATCTTCGACGCCTCGGCCGGCAAGTCCCCGGAACTGAATTTCTGGTGGATCGCTTTTTCCAGTTCGGACAAACGGGAGAGGACCTCGCTGAGGAGGAGGGGATCTTCCTTGCTGAGTTCTTCCAGCTTGGCCCGGATCTTGGGGATGTATTCCTCGACCTTTCCCTCGGGCCTTCCCTGGGCCGGAGAAGGAACGGCGAGAAGAAGCAGGACCGGGAAGATCGCGGTCTTTTTCATGGCTGTTCCCCTTTGTTTCAGGATCCAAGAATCTCCAGTCTACCAGGAATTCCGGGTTGGGTGGTGTAAAATGGCCCTTTTCCGGAACGACACGCGGGGGATCCATGAACAGGGCAGGCCGGAACATCTCGAGAGGGCGCCGGGTTTTTCCGGCGGGGCTCCTTTTGCTTTGCGCCGCCGGTCTTCTCCGCCCCCTGGAGGGGCAGGACGAGACCCGCCGGATCAAGGAGGTGCTGGACGGACTCCTGGCGCCTTCCATGGAGAAGCGCCTCGAGGCGGCCTGGACTTTGTCCCGCCTTCCCGAGGCCCCCTGGAAGACCCTGGTCCGCCGGCTGGCCGGGACGGGGGCGGCCCTGGCCGCCAGGATCCGGGGTCTCGTGGACCGGCTCGGGGCGGAGCGGTGGGAGGACCGGGAGGAGGCCGAGAAGGAACTCGTCCGGATCGGCGCCAAGGCCATGGGCTTCCTCCAGGAGGCCGTGAAAGAGGCTTCCCTCCTGGAAACCCGGTGGCGGGCCGCCCGGGCCCTCAAGAAGATCCGCCGGGCCAGTCCCGGGATGGAGAAACAGTGGAAGCGGGAGAGAGACGTCTCCCGGGCCCTGGCCTGGGCCTTGATGATGTTTCCCCCGCGGAAACCGGCCCGCGTGAAACTGGCTCTCCGGATCCTCGAGTCGGCCCGCCTGGATGTGGACCGGGAGCTGGGGCTCCTGGCCCTTCGGGCCCTGGCCCGCCTGAAGGATCCCCGGGCCTCGGCTCCCCTGGAGGAACTGGTGAACAAGGGGGCCCCCCTGGAAATTCTCCTGGGCGTGGAAGGGCTCCTGGACCTGGGGACCCCGGAAGCGGTGGGGCGGGTCCGGGCTCTCTCGGCCGGGGAGAAGCGCCCTCTCCCT
>JALUZX010000432.1 GCA_027011425.1 Planctomycetota bacterium | reverse complement strand
CTTCCTACGGGAAACCCCGCGAGCCCTGGGACGTGGGCGGGTGGAAGGAGGTGGGAGGCGATGCCTGAATCCCGCACCCGGAAGAACCCCAAGGCCTGCCTCTGCCTGGTGCTGCACGCCCATCTCCCCTATGTGCGCCACCCCGAATACAAAGAATACCTGGAGGAGGACTGGTTCTTCGAGGCCATGACCGAGACCTACCTCCGGCTGGCGGACCTCTGCTCCGTGCTCCGCCGCGACGGCGTGCCCTTCCGGATGTCTCTCACCATCACGCCCACCCTTCTGGAGATGCTCCGGGATCCCCTCCTTCTGGACCGCTTCGAGAAGAGGCTGGAAAAGCTTTCACGGCTGGCCGTATTGGAAGAGGAGCGGACCCGGGGGATGGGGGAGATCCACAAGGCGGCCTGGTTCTACGTGGATTTCTTCGAGAGGATCCGCTCCCTCTACCACGACGAGACGGGAAGGGACCTGGTGGGTTTCTTCGCCGCCCAGGCCGAGGACGAATCCCTGGAGATCCTGGGGAGCGCAGCCACCCACGCCGTGCTCCCCCTTCTCGGCACGGACCAGGCCAGGAGGGCCCAGGTCCGTTCCGGGCGGAGGATCTACAGGCGCCACCTGGGCCGCGCCCCCAAGGGTTTCTGGCTCCCGGAATGCGGATATACCCAGGGCCTGGACCGCCTGCTTTCGGGCGAGGGGGTGACCCATTTCTTCCTGGAATCCACGAGCCTGCTTCTCGGCGAACCCCGCCCCCGCCACGGAACCTGGGCCCCCGTGGCGACCCCCGGGGGATGCGCCGCCTTCGCCAGGGATCCCCGCGTGGCGCGCCGGGTGTGGGGGGCCCGCGAGGGCTACCCGGGACACCCGGTCTACCGGGAGTTCTACAGGGACCTGGCCTTCGACGGGGAAAAGGAATACCTGGCCGAGTTTCTCCATTCCGACGGCGTGCGCCGGCCCCTGGGCATCAAGTATCACCGCGTCACCGGGCTGGTCCCGATCTACGAAAAGAAGATATGGGACCCCGAGGCGGCCCGGAGGCAGGCCAGGGCCCACGCCCGGCAGTTCGTGGAGAGCCTTCTTTCGGAGGCGGAGCGCAGGGAGAGGCCCGGCGGGGCGCCGCCTCTGGTGACGGCCACTTTCGACGCCGAACTCTTCGGCCACTGGTGGTTCGAGGGGCCCTGGTTCGTGGAGGAACTCTTCCGGGAGATGGCCTTGCGGAACTGGGAGGTCGAGCCGGTCACGCCCTCGGAGTGGCTCGGCCGCTACGACCCTCCCCAGGAGTCCCAGCCCGAGGCCGGCACCTGGGGGGCGGGGTCCAACTTCTCCACCTGGCTCAACCCGGACAACGCCTGGATCTGGAGGCACTTGCGCCTGGCCGAAAAAGACATGGCCCGTGCGGTTTCGAGAAACAGGGACGCCCACGGGCTCTTCCGGCAGTCCCTGGACCAGGCCCTGCGGGAGCTTCTCCTGGCCCAGTCCTCGGATTGGCCCTTCATCATGACCCGGCGGACCATGGTGGCATACGCGGTCAGGCGGTTTCGCGTGCACATCCATTCCTTCCGCCAGCTCCTCCAGGGCGTGGAGAGGGGGGTCGTGGACGGCGCCAAGCTCCACGAACTGGAAGAGCGCCATCCCTTCGGCAAGGGCATCGATTTCCGCGATTTCGCCTGAGGCGGTTTGTTTCTACCTTGTCCTCAGGCCGAGGCCCCGGCGGCAGAGATCCAGGGAGAAGGACCAGAACCCGGCGGAGAGGGCGAGGAGGATGCCTGTGAACCAGAGGGGATGGATGCCGGGGGGAGAGGGAAGGAGAAACCCCCGGAGCGAAACCGCGCCCTGGCAGGCGGGATCCAGGAGGATCAGGGCCTTCGCCGCAGGGGCCCAGGCCGAAGCGGGGGCCAAGGCCCCGGCCAGGACGAGGAGGGGAAGGACGTAGAGGCGGAAGGCCGGCGCCCAGCTCTTTGGCAGGAAGAGCCAGGCCGGCAGGGCCAGGCCGGCGAAGAAGGCGGCCGTAAAGGCCAGCGGTCCCAGGGGCTCCAGTTCCAGGGGGAACCCGGCGATCCGCCCGCCCAGGGCCAGGACCAGGAAACCCGCCGCGAATCCCGCCCCGGCGGCGGGCAGGAGCCATGCCAGGGCCAGGGCCCCCCCGCCCAGGGGCGCGGCCAGGGCCTCCTGGAGGATGCCCTTGGCCTCCATCTCCTCCACCAGGCGGAACAGGGCCGCGAAGGCTCCATACGCCGCGGCGGCTACGGCCAGCCCCCCGGCGAGCCAGGTGGGAAGGGCGAGGCCTTCCACGGCCGGGCTTCCCGGGAAGGAGGCGGCCAGGGCCAATGCCGCCAGGGCCAGGACCACCGGCGGCAGGACCGTCTCGGCGGCGGCGTCCACCGTGAGCCTTCCCGTCTCCCTGAGGTGGGCGAAAAAGCCGGGGTTCATTTCC
>JALUZX010000431.1 GCA_027011425.1 Planctomycetota bacterium | reverse complement strand
CCAGTAGGTGGAAGGCCATGGGCCTTCGCTTCGGGACGTCCAACGGGCCTTCCACCTACTGGGGAGTCGTGACGGGCGACGCCGACGGGGACGGCAAGGAGGAGCTGATCTTCGGGTGCTGGCAACTCGACATCAAGACCGTGGCCGGGGGGGTCAGGATCTGGAAGCAGGGGCCCGGGGGAAAGTGGACCGAGATGACGGGAACGGGCCTTCCCGTGAACCCAACGGTATGCGATGTGGCGGCCGCCGATTTCGACGGGGACGGAATCCTGGATATCGCCTGTGGCGTAAGCAACAACACCACGGGAAACAAGGGCATCCTTCTCTACAAGGGGACGGGCAAAGGAAAGTTCACGGCCTGGTCCGCCAACGGGGGGCTCCCCGCCGCGGGCCTTCCGAGATACGTGGAAGGGCTCGAGGCGGGCGACTTCGACGGAGACGGCCGGCCTGACCTCGCCGCGGCGGTCTTCGGGGGCGGAGTGATCGCCTTCAGGAACACGAGCACCGGGTTTCATGTCTTCGGGAAGGGCTGTTCGGGGAGCCTTGCCCGGGTCCCCCGGCTCGCAGGCGGCGGGCCCGTCAAGATCGGCCTTCCCTTCACCCTCAAAATTCTGGACGGTCCCGCCGGGGGGACCTGCTTGGTGGGATTCGGGAGGTCCCGCTCCACCTTGGGAGCGGGGCTCTGGCTTCCCCTGGATCTCGCTCCCTTGGGCGGGCCGGGTTGCAGGCTCTACGTGGCCCCCTTGGTCTTGAAGGGGGTCCCCTTGAACCCTTCCGGGACGGGATCGATGGTTCTGCCCGTTCCGAACCTGCCCGTCCTGTATCGCGCGGTTTTGTATGTCCAGGGCTTGATCCCCGCCAAGTCGGCGAACCCCCTGGGGCTGGTGACGACCTCCGGTGGGGGGATCCGCGTGGGGAAATAGGGAGCCCCGCCGGGAAGGCCCCTTCCTACCGGGAAGGGGCCTTTGCCGGGGCCTTCCATTTCCGGAGAAGGCCCCGGATCCTCTTTTTCGCCAGCGCCGTGCGCCCGAAGGTCAGGGATGTGAGGAATTCGATCCCAAGAAGGCGTTTCTCGCGCAAAAGTTCGAGAGCCAGGCCTTCCACCTTCTTTCTGGAATCGAGCCAGGCAGTCTCCAGTTTTTCCTGGAGAGCCTTTACGGCCTGGATCCGTTTCCCGTAATCCTCGCCGATTTTCTTCGCGAGTTCCAGAAAAGGGAGCATGGAGGGGACCCTCCCCTCGGGAAGGGGCCCTCTGCCGAGCTGGGCCTCCTCGATCTTCCTCCAGTCCCCCTTGGAGAACCCCGGCGGAAGTTCGGGAAGGAGGGGATACCACGGAATGAAGAGGCTCGTGTCGGGTTTGCGGGGCGCGAACCAGAGGAGTGCGCCAAGGGGCATGGGGAGGTCCGCCCGTAGTTGGAGGAGAAATGTGGCCCTGGTGGTCTTGTGGCAGATGGTGCGGACTTTCGTGTCGTTGGGATCCCCTTCCCGGTATCCGTGGGTCAGGTCGTAATCGGTTCCTTCATAGTGGTCCCGCATGACCTTCATCAGGTCCGAGGGGACGAGTTTCTTCCGGGGGGAGATGAAGAGGGGCAGGTCCCACTTCACGGGAAGGCTCTTCCCCGAAAGAAGGCACATGCCCCGCCACCGGCGGAGGACGTTGGCGGAATTTCTCAGGTTCTTGCCGGGGCCGTAGGCTTTCGCGAAGTTGAAGGGCCCGTCCCTGGAGGGATCGTACCAACCCTTCTTTTCGGCGTAGGAGACCAGGTCGGGCGGGGCCATTACGTTCTTCTCGTCCGAGAGATTCACCTCCTGGACCGGATAGGAGTTGGAAACCACGGCCACCTTGTCGTCCGGGACCCGGACGGCGATCCAGTGCTTTCCCCGGACCAGGCAGAGAAGCCAGGCCTCCCTGGGATCGGCGATGAAAAGGGTCCTGCCCGAGGGCGAATACCCCCACTCCCCCAGGAGGCGCGCTGCCGTTTCCACGGCTTCCCGGGCGGTCCGGCACCGCAGGGCGAGAATCCTTCTCAGAAGGTGGGTCAAGCCCCCTTCTTTCAAAGCCGGTTCCTTTTCCTTGGAGCCACATCCGTTGGAGCAGAAGGCCAAGCCCCACTGGTTGACATAGAAATCCCCGAAATGGAGTTCGGGGATTTGGGCCCAGAAGTACCCCGGGGTATGACGTGGAACGGGGATCTCCCCTCCGTTCACCAGGTGGAAGAAGGTTCCCTTCGGGCTCTCCATGGCGGGGATCCTCCAAAATCGCCACGAGGGGTTTCCTCCGTCGTCCTCGTTGTGGGCCAGGAGGATCGAGCCGTCCTTGGTGGCGTTCCTTCCCGCGACCACCGTGAAGCAGTCCAGTCTTTCCTGGGATGGGGATCTGGGGGGAAGGGGCGAAAGGAGGATGAGAAGAAGAAAAGGAAAAACGTTTCGGAGATTCATTG
>JALUZX010000430.1 GCA_027011425.1 Planctomycetota bacterium | reverse complement strand
CTGTTGGAGCGGGGGGACTCCGTCCGGGTCCTGGACGATTTTTCCTCGGGAAAACGGGAGAACCTTGAGGGGCTGGGCGCGGGGCTGGAAGTCCGGGAAGGCGATCTCAGGGACCTGGGCGCCGTCCAGGAGGCGGTCTCGGGATGCGCGGGCGTCTTCCACCTCGGGGCCCGGCCGTCGGTGGTTCGCTCCGTGGAGGACCCCCTGACCTGCTGGGACGTAAACCTGATGGGGACGGTCCACGTGATCGAAGCGGCCCGGGCGGTGGGGGCCAAGGTGGTCTTCGCCGGTTCCTCTTCGGCCTACGGCGACGTTCCGGGAATCCCCAAGAAGGAGGACGCCCCCCTGAAACCCCTTTCTCCCTACGCCGCCTCAAAGGTGGCCGGGGAGTTCGCCCTCAAGGCCGGATGCGAGGTCCACGGGCTCCAGGCGGTGATCCTCCGCTTCTTCAATGTTTTCGGCCCCCGCCAGGTGCCGGACTCCCCCTACAGCGGGGTGATCGCCAAGTTCACCGGCCTCCTTCTCGCCGGGGAGCGCCCGGTGATCGACGGGGACGGGACCCAGTCGAGGGATTTTACCTACGTGGCCAACGTGGTGGACGGCTGCCTGCGCGCCATGGACAGGGAGGTTCCCCCCGGCGAGGTGATCAACCTGGCCTGCGGAGATCGGATCACGGTCCTCGAACTCTTCCGGACTCTGCGGGACGCCTTGGGCTCCGGCGTGGAGCCCAAGTTCGGTCCTCCCCGGCCCGGCGACGTCCCGCACTCGAGTGCGGACATCACCAAGGCCCGGGAACTCCTGGGGTTCGAACCGATCATCTCCTTCCGTGAAGGCATAGAGAAGACCCTGGCTTGGTACAAGGAGAACATGTGATGAAAGGCGTCATCCTGGCGGGAGGACTGGGCACTCGGCTCCATCCGCTGACGAGGGTCACCAACAAGCACCTTCTTCCGGTTTACGACAAGCCCATGATCTACTATCCCATCCAGACCCTGGTGAACGCCGGGATCCGGGACATCCTGGTGGTGACCGGGGGAAACAACGCCGGGGATTTCCTGCGGCTTCTGGGAAACGGGAAGGAATTCGGTCTCGAGGAAATCCACTACACCTACCAGGAAGGCGAGGGGGGCATCGCCCAGGCCCTGGGCCTGGCGGAGCACTTCGCCGACGGGGAGAAGATCTGCGTGATCCTGGGAGACAACCTGATCGAGAAGAACATCGTCAAGGCGGCCCGGGATTTCGAGGCCCAGCCCGAAGGGGCCAAGATCATCCTCAAGGAGGTGCCCGATCCTCAGAGGTTCGGAGTAGCCGTCCGGGACGGGGACCGGGTGGTGGAGATCCTGGAGAAGCCCAAGGATCCGCCGTCGAACCTTGCCGTGATCGGGATCTACTTCTACGACGAGAAGGTCTTCGAGATCGTCAAGGGGCTGAAACCTTCCGCCCGGGGCGAGCTGGAGATCACGGACGTGAACAACGCCTACATCGCCCGGGGAACCATGACCTGGGAGATCCTGGACGGCTGGTGGACCGACGCGGGGACCATCGCTTCCCTCTACCGGGCCACCCGGCTCGTTGCCGAGGGGGGCGCCAACAAGATGGACGGTTGAGGAGGTTCCGGTGAAAGCCGTGGTTACTGGAAGCCGTGGGCAACTGGGCAGGGCGCTTCTCGAGGAAGGGTCCCGGCGCGGGGTGGAAACCCGCGGCTTCGACCTGCCCGAGGTGGATATCCGGGACGGCGCGGCCGTGGAGGAGTTCATCGCCCGGGAGAAGCCCGACTGGGTCTTTCATTGCGCCGCCCGCACCGACGTGGACGGTTGCGAGAAGGACCGGGACGAGGTCTTCCGGGTCAACCTGGATGGGCCCCTCAATGTGCTTGCGGCGAGCCGCAACTCCGGGGCCCGGTTTTTGCTGGTCAGCACGGACTTCGTCTTCGACGGAAGGAAGGGCGCTCCCTATACCGAGGAAGACCCGGTGAATCCTTTGTGCGTCTACGGGCTTTCCAAGGCCGAGGCGGAAAAGGCCTGCCTGGGCGAATGGCCCGAGGGGACCTGGATCGCCAGGACCCAGTGGCTCTACGGGCCCGGGGGCCGGCATTTCCCGGGGGCCATCCTGAAAAAGGCCGCCGCCGGGGAGGATCTCCGGGTCGTGGACGACCAGGTGGGATGCCCCACCCTCACGACGGACCTGGCGGGGATGCTCCTGGACCTGGCTTCTGCGGGCGCCCCTCCCGGGATCTACCACGCCTCCAACGAGGGAAGGGCCAGCTGGTTCGAATTCGCCCAGGCGGCCCTGGAGATCGGGGGGTTCTTCCGCACCCGGATGGAGCCCGTCTCCTCGGCGGAGCTGGACCTTCCCGCCTCCAGGCCGGCCTTTTCCGTTCTTTCCAAGGAAAAGTTGAAGAAGGCCACGGGCGCGGAGATCCGCCCGTGGAAGAAGGCCCTTGAGG
>JALUZX010000429.1 GCA_027011425.1 Planctomycetota bacterium | reverse complement strand
GCCCCCTCCTTTCCCCCCGGCCAGGCCGCCCGGAACTCGTGCTGGAGGACCACCATGTCCCGCTCCCCCTCCTCGAACCGGCAAAGGGCCTTCATCCTCTCCGCCAGGAGTTCCCGGGCCGTTCCCTTCTCCAGGGGAAGGGGTTCCTCCCGGAAGAAGCCCAGCCACTCCAGGTTCCGGAGGGCCGGATGTTCCTTTCCGAGCCCGGCCTTCCGGGCCAGGACCTCCCGGGGATCGCCTCCCGCGGCGCCTGCCAGGAGGAGGGAGAACTCCTTCCAGGTCCGCCCGGAAAGCTCGAAAACCCTCTCCCCGTCCAAGAGCCCCATCCGCACCCAGGCGGACCAGACCTCGCAGTGGCCCGGGTTCCGGAGGGTGCCCCGGACCAGGTCCCGGGCCTCCCCCAGGTCGTAGGCATCCCTGTAGGGCAGGGAGTCCCCGTTGGGATAGCCCTCGAAGACCCCCAGCCCGGGAACCCGAACCTCGCGGGGGTGGAGGAAGATCTCCTCTCCGGGCACCTCCACCACATCTCCGTCCCGTAGGTAGCGGGCGGGCCGCACCGCCGCCGAGAGCACCCCCTCGGGGGACCAGGAGAGCTTGTATCCGATGGGATTGGTATTCGCCTCCGGGGCGGGGAGTCCCCCGCACCAGGAGTGGAACCCCAGCACCTTCCCCCCCGAGGCGTGGATCCGCCGGATCATCCGGACCGCCGACATGTGGTCCAGGCCCGGGTCCAGGCCGCACTCGTTGAGGAGCACGATTCCCTTCCTGCGCGCCTCCTCGTCGAGGGCCCGTATTTCCGGCCCGGCGTAGGAGGCCGTGGCCATGTGCCTGCCCGCCGCAAGGCATGCCCGGGCCACCCGGAGATGTTCCGTGGCCGGAAGGAGGGAAACCACCAGATCCGCCTCCCCGACGGCCCGCCCCAGGGCGGCCTCGTCCCGGGCGTCCAGGCGGACCGATTTTCCCCGGGCGAGCCCATGGAGGAGCTTCTCCCCGTCCTCCGGGAAGAGAGTCCCAAGGGTGAGGTCCACCCAGGGAAGCCTTTCCATGTAGGCCACGAGCGGGCGGGCCACTCTCCCCGCCCCAAGGACCAGGACCCGTTTCACCGCTTTCCCCCGGCGGCGCCCCGGAGAAATTCCTCCATGTACCGGAAGGCCGGGGTGAACTCCCCCTTCCAGAGGATCACCGCCCGGACCAGCTCGTGGGGAAGCCCCGAGGCAGGCAGGGGCCCGGAGAAGTCGGCCGAAGCCAGGAGGGGCACCAGAGGCGCCAGGGCCGAGCTGAATCCCGCGGAGGAATCACGGGGAACCTCGGCGGGAAGGTTTCCCACGGCCAGAACCGCCACGCCCCGCCCGTCGAACCCCGAGGGGGCCCGGCCGGTGAGAGGATCGTATACGTAGACCGGATCACCGGAATCGGTCTCCCTCACCGTGCAGGCCAGGGGGCCGTCGATGTCGCAGGAGATGTCCGCAACGAGCCTGAGCCTGGGAGGAGGCCCGCCTTGGAACAGGGCCGCCAGGTCCTCCCTCGCGGCGAGCCGCGGATACCTGGGCGTCCAGAAGATGGCGTTCACAAGCAGGGTGATCCCGGGAAGGTAGGAAGAAAAAACCGACCGGTAGCGTTCGGGCTGTTCGTAGTATTCCCTGAGGTCGAAGGGCCTCCCCGGCTCCCTGGGAACGACAAGGTCCTCCTCCTTGAAGACCACCTTCACCACCTTGTCCCGCAAGTCTCCGTTCTCGGCGACGAAATCCAGGAGGTTCGCCGGAGATACCTCCACAAGGGGAAGAAGATTCAGGATCTCCTGGGCCCCCTGGGAGACATGGCCGTATCCGGTGATGCCCACCACCAGGGGGGCGATCTCCCCGGGAACGCCTCCGCCCGCCAGGATCTCCCCCAGGGCCTGGATCTCCTTCTTGGCCCCCTCCACGTCCCCGAACACGTGGGCGGGTTGCAACGAGAGGAAGGGGTTTTCCACGCCCTGGACCTGGAGCCTCCTGCCCAGGGCCCAAAGAGCGTCCACCATCCCGGCCAGGCCCGCATACCTCCCGAAGAAGATGAGCCTTCGATCCTCGTCGTCGCGGATCAACTCGTAGTCCAGGAGGGTCGCCCTCTTCTCCACCAAGGACCGGAGCATGCCCATGTTGTAGGGCTGGCCCTTGATGGTGTGGGAAAAGAAGGCGTAGCCCCCGCCTTCCCGGAAGAAGGAGGCGGGCATCTCCTTCACGCCCAGGACGAATTCGCAAGGGGAGACGTCCGCCACCACCTTCGCCCCGGCCCGGGCGAACTCCTCGTCCGAAAAGGCCCGCCGGGAGGAGGATTGGACCCAGACCTCCACCCCCCGGGAGACCAGCCGGGCCACGTCCTCCGGGACCAAGGGAACCCGCTTCTCCCAGGGGTTCTTGTCTTCCTCGCGGATGCCGATCCTGTTCTTCAAGGGATCCTCCCCCCTC
>JALUZX010000428.1 GCA_027011425.1 Planctomycetota bacterium | reverse complement strand
GTCCGAACCCCAGGGCTGCCCGGAGCGCGGGAGGCCTGGCCCCGGAGAGGAGGGCGTAGAAAACCACGGCGAGGAAAGGGACCCAGCTTTTTCCTCTTCCCGCCAGTTTTGATGCGAACCATGCGGCCAGGGCCACGTGGAGGCCGGAGACCACAAGGAGGTGGGCGGTTCCGGTTCTCCGGAAAAGGGCTTCCTCCCATGGGGCCAGGTAGGTTGGGTCCCCGAGAACGAGGCAGAGGGCCACGCCTCTGGATTCGCAGGAGAGAGAAGAGGCGAGGCGCCGGTGGATGGTCTGGCGGGCCCGGTCCAGGAAGGCCGCCGGGCTCCACCAGGGGGCGGGTTGAAGAAGCCTGAGGTTGGTGCCGCAGGTGAGGCAGGTCTTCAAGGCTGCCGTCCTGGTTTGGAAGGACCCGGTGCGGAGGACCCCCTTGAGGCGCACCAGGTCCCCCCGGGCCGGGCGAAAGGCGGGCCTCTGCCAGTGGACCCGGAAGAGGCCTTCCCTGGCCCGGACCAGGAAGGTGAGGTCCCCAGAGGGGTCTTCCCGGGGAGAGGTCTCCACCCGGCCCTGGGCGGCGAAGATTCTGGGAGGGTCTTCTCCCGGCCCCTTGCCGTGTCCGGCTGTTTTATAGGGCCTTGCCGGGGAGTGTTTCCCGCCTGCGGGGGCCGGTAGGGGCCTTGCTGAGGGATGTCCGGGCAGGAGGACCCCGGCGAAGAATCCCGCCCCCAGGATCCAGGCCCGGCTTTCCTTGGGGCGGGCCATCACCATGGCGCCTCCCAAACAGGCGGCAACGGGGAGGAGAAAGGCCGGTCCGAAGGCGCGGCAGGCCCAAAGACCCATCCCCAGGGCCAGAACCAAGAGCACCAGGGGCCTGTGGACAAGGGCTCTCACTCCAGGTGGTTCGCGCACGCTGGATTCGTCTCCCGGGAGAGGGTGCGGTCACTCCGGGCATGGAATCCCGCCGGGAGTGCGGTCTCCTTGTGGGGATCCCTTCTTCCCGGGGGTAGAATGGAACCACTATGACCGAAGCGATCTACCCGGGCAGTTTCGACCCTTTGACCTATGGGCACCTGGACCTCATCGCCCGGGCGGTGAAGGTCTTCGGAAAGCTCACCGTGGCCGTGGCCCGCAACCCCAGGAAGAAAAGCCTTTTTACGCCCCTCGAACGGGTCCGGATGATCGAGAGGGAGACCAGGGAGATTCCCGGCGTGCAGGTGGTTTCCTTCCAGGGGCTGGTTGTTGACTATTGCAAAAAGGAAAATTTCCAGGTCGTTCTTCGGGGAGTCCGGACCGTTTCGGATTTCGAATACGAATACCAGATGGCCCTGACCAACCGGCACCTTGCGGAAGAGGTGGAAACGGTTTTCATGATGCCCAGCGCCCGGTTCGGTTTCGTCAGCAGCACCCTCATCCGGGACGTGCTCTACCACGGGGGGGACGTGAGCGCCTGGCTCCCGCCGCGGGTTGCACGGGACTTGAAGGCCAGGCTCGAGGAGTTGGAAGAGTGAAAGCCGAGAGGAGACCGAGATGACCGAGAGGAAGATTGTGGCCACATCCCGGGCCCCGGCGGCCATCGGCCCCTATAGCCAGGCCGTCCGGGCGGGGAACCTTCTTTTCTGCTCAGGCCAGATTCCCCTGGATCCTTCGTCGGGAGAGATCGTGGGCCCCGGGGACATCCAGGCCCAGACCCGGACTTGCTTGAAGAACCTCCAGGCCGTCCTGGAAGCAGGGGGTTCCTCCCTGGCAAAGGTGGTGAAGACCACGGTCTTCTTGAAGGACATGAACACCTTTCCCGCTATGAACCAGGTCTACCAGGAATTCTTCCCCCACGATCCGCCCGCCCGGGCCGCCGTGGAGGTGGCCCGCCTCCCCAAGGACGTGCTGGTGGAGATCCAGTGCGTCGCCCTGGCGGGAGATTGAATTCCGGGGAAGGGAGAGCTGGGAATTGTCCATCCTGGAAGGAGTGGACCTTCGGGTGCGGAGCCGGGAAGGGGCCCCCCTTCTTGCCGGTGTGGACCTGCGGGTGCAGGCAGGGGAAGTGCTCTTCCTTCTTGGGCCCTCGGGGGCGGGCAAGAGTCTGACCCTGCTGGCCCTGGCCGGACTTCTGCCTCCGTCCCTCTCCTTCCGGGGGAAGGTCTTTTTCAAAGGGAGGAACGTAGCCGCTCTTCCTCCCAAGGCCCGAAGGAGATTGCTGGGGAAGGAAATCGGCCTGGTGCTCCAGGAGCCGGGCCTCGCCTTGGACCCGGTGGTCCCCGTGGGAAAGCAGGTGGGGGAGGCCCTCAGGGTCCATTACGGGCTTTCCCGGAAAGAGGCCCTGGTCTCCGCCGAAGCGGCCCTGGCCCAGGAGGGGCTCCGTCCCGCTTCGGAACTGGCCCGTTGTTACGCCCACGCCCTTTCGGGGGGGATGCGCCAGCGGGTTCTGCTGGCCCAGGTGTTTTCCCTTGCGCCGG
>JALUZX010000427.1 GCA_027011425.1 Planctomycetota bacterium | reverse complement strand
TCCCACTCCACCGCCTTCTCCCCGCCCCGGGGCGGGGAGAAGGCGGTGGAGTGGGAAGAGGAGGATTCCGCCGGCGAACCCCCTCCTCCCCGGCGGAAGAAGAAGATCAAGAAGGCTTCCCGTCCCAGGGCTTTGCCCGCGGCGCCCAAGGAAAGGGTGAAACCGGGCAAGCGGAAATCGGTCTCCCTGGCGAAGGGAACCAAGCGGGGCCGTTACGTCCTGCCCCCCCTCTCCATACTCCGGGATCCCCCCCCCTCGTCCGGGCTGGACGAGGAACGTCTCCAGAGGATGGCCGAGAAGATCGTGGAGAAACTCCGCACCTTCCGGATCGGGGCGGAGGTAGTGGGGTATTCCCGGGGCCCGGCGGTGACCCTCTTCGAACTCCGCCTGGACGACGGCGTCAAAGTGGGCCAGATCACGGCCAGGGAAGACGACCTGACCCTGGCCCTGGCGGCTCATACCCTCCGGGTGGTGGCGCCTCTGCCCGGGAAGGGCACGGTGGGGGTGGAAGTCCCCAACGAGAAGCGGGACATCGTGGTCCTCAAGGAACTCCTGCCCTATGCCCGGACCCTCGGGGCGAAGGCGGAGCTTCCCCTCTTTCTGGGCCGGGACGTGATGGGCGAACCTGTCATCTCCGACCTGGCCCAGATGCCCCACCTTCTCATCGCCGGGGCCACGGGTTCGGGCAAGTCCGTCTGTCTCAACACGATTCTCTTGTCTTTGCTCACCACCCGGACCCCCGACGAAGTGGGGTTGATCCTGGTGGATCCCAAGATGGTGGAACTCCAGCTCTACGAGGCGATCCCCCACCTGCTCACCCCTATCGTCACGGACATGACCAAGGTTCCCGGCGTGTTGGAGTGGGCCGTGGACGAGATGGAGCGGCGCTACCGCCACCTGTCCCTGGCCAAGGTGCGCAGTCTCAAGGAATACAACAAGCTCGGGGAGAAAAAGCTCCGGGAGAGGTTGGGGGACTGGTTCGACAGCGGGGAGAAGCCCACGCCCAGGCGTTTCCCGGCGGTGGTGGTGGTGATCGACGAGTTCGCCGACCTCATGGTCTCGGCCTCCAAGGACGTGGAACTCCTGATCCAGCGGCTGGCCCAGAAGTCCCGCGCCGTGGGGATCCACGTGATCCTGGCCACCCAGCGGCCTTCCCGGGAGGTGGTGACGGGGATCATCAAGTCCAATCTTCCCACCCGGATTTCCTTCAAGGTGACTTCTTCCATCAACTCCAGGGTGGTCCTGGACCAGGTGGGGGCGGAGAGGTTGATCGGAAACGGGGACATGCTCTTCCACCCGCCGGGGACGTCCATCCTGGTTCGGGCCCAGGGGGTCTACGTGAGCGACGGGGAGATCCACGAAGTGGTGGACTGGTGGAGGAGGCAGGCCAAACCGAAGTATGTGAGCGAGATCCTGAATCCCACCCCCAGGAGCGCCAAGAAGGAGGATCCCTCCAAGGTGGATCCCCTCTACGAAGAGGCCGTCCAGGTGGTGCTCGGGGAAAAACGGGGGGCCGCCACCCTTTTGCAGCGGGCCTTCAAGATCGGCTATACCCGGGCCTCCAGGCTGATCGAGCTGATGGAGGAAGACGGAATCGTGGGGAAATACGTGGGCTCCAAGTCGCGGGAGGTCCTCCTCACCCTGGAAGAGTGGGAAGCCCGGAAGAAGAAGAGAGGCGCCTGATCCAGGCCGTGGAAGGGAAGAGAAGGCCGGGAGAAAAGGAAACACAAAATATTGAACCTCTCCGGCCGGGGCGCCACAATGTGTAGGCTGGATTTTCGTGAGGTTCCGGGCCTGCGGAAGGAGCTTCGTGAAGCGTTCAGCCCAGGCTGGAGGTGCGAAATGGCGGGTCTCTCAACTGGAGGCGCCCCCGGGGACCGGGAGCAGAAAGGAGGGTTTCTCCTTCCTTTCCTGATCCTTTGCGTGTCCCTCTTTCTCACGATCGGGATCGTGGTCTACCACGCCCGGGGCGGCATGGAGCGTCCCTCCTCCCTCCTCCAGTCTTTCGTGGCCGGCGTTTACCGGTTCCTGGGCTGGTCGGGGTCCCTGATCGGCCTGGTCCTGGTTCTGGTGTGGAGTCTTCGGGCCTGCCTGGGCCCGGGCAATGTTCCGAAACTTCGCTTGCGGGCCCTGGGGATCCTGGGCGTGGTCCTTGGGGCCGCCGGGGTGAGCGGCACGGCGGGCTACATGGAGGGAATCCGGGCCGGGGGCTGGATCGGCAGCGTCATGGCTCCCCGGATGACGGCCCTCTTCGGCGTCTTCGGAAGCATTCTGATCTTCTCCATCCTTCTGGTGGCTTCCTTGCTCCTGGCCACCAATTGGCTCTTCTGGGACGAATTCCGCCGCCTGGCCGAGAAGAAGGCCTCCGCCGCGGGGGCAGGGGAGAGCTTTTCCTTCCCCCTTTCGCGAACCCATGAGGCCGGGGTGCCGGCGCCTTCCTGGGAGCCTCTGGGGGGGAATCTCCTTTCTCCCGAGGTGAGCGCCCTGGAGGTGGCGGAGCTGGAAGGAACCAGGGAAGTGGGGGACAAGATCCTTCCCGAGCGGGAGGGACTGGCCGAGGCATCAGGGGAAGATCCCTTGGTGGAAGAGGAGAGAGAGGAAGAGGAAGAGGAAAAAGAGAGTTCCCTGGAGGCCCCGGAGGAGGAAGAAGAGGAAGAATTCGAGGCGGAGGAGGAAGAAGAGGAAGAGGATGTGACCTTGGCTCCCGGGGCCGAGTCGGAGGATTGGGAGGAGGAAGAGGAGGAGTTCGAGGAAGAAGAGGAAGAAGAGGAAGAAGATGTGACCTTGGCCCCCGGGGCCGAGTCGGAGGACTGGGAGGAGGAAGAGGAAGAGTTCGAGGAAGAAGCGGAAGAGGAAGAAGAAGAAGAGGAGGAGGAGGAAGCCCCTCCATTCCAGCCGGGTCTTTTCCCCGAGGCGGAACTCGGTGAGGAGGAAGAAGAAGGGGAGGAGCTGGAGGAGGAAGAAGAGGAAGAAGGAGCCGTCTTGGAAACCCGTGAAGGCCAGGAGGAGGAGACCATGGTGGAGCCCGAGGCGAAGGGGGCTGGAGGAGAGATGGAAAAGGAAGAGGAGACTCCCAGGGCGGAGATTCCCCGGCCCCAGCCAGAGACTCCTGAGCCTTCCGTGGTCATTCCCAGGCCGGAGAGGGACGAGCCCTCCCCCGCGGCGGCACGGGACCGGGTCCCCACTTCGGATCCCGATCTCCTGGATCGCGCCGCCGCCCTGGTGATGGAGAATGGAAGGGCTTCGATCACCATGCTTCAGAGAAAACTCCAGATCCGCTTTGCCCAGGCCTCCCATCTCCTGGATGATCTGGAACTCCTGGGAGTGGTGGGCCCCTACAGGGGGAGCCTCCCCAGGGAGATCCTGATGTCCCCCAGTGAGTGGGAGCAGGTTCGAGAGACCTACCGGTCCTGAGCCCGGTTCCCGAGGGGGGCCTTCTTTTCCATTCGTCCTTCCGAGAGGGGGGTGGAGTGCCGGCGGATCTCAAGGTGGCTCTCCTGAGCCTGGGCTGTTCCAAGAACCTGGTGGACTCGGAGGTGCTTCTGGCCCACCTGGCAGAGGCGGGGATCGCCGTGACCTCCGCTCCGGAGGAGGCCCACGTGGTGGTGGTGAACACCTGCGCCTTCATCGAGGACGCCAGGGAGGAATCCATCGATACGCTCTTCCGAATGGCAAAGCTCAAGGAGGAGGGAAGGATCCGGGCCGTCCTGGCCGTGGGTTGTCTTCCCCAGCGTTACGGCGACGAGCTGGTCCGTTCCCTTCCGGAAGTGGACGCCTTCCTCCCCATCTCGGACTACAGCCGCGTGGGAGATGTCGTGGCCCGGCTCGTCGCAGGTCCGGGACCGGGGAGAGGGGGCCTTCTCGCGGGAGGGCGGCCCAAGGGACCCGGGTCGGACCTGGACCGGCTCCTGCTCACGCCCGCTTCCTACGCCTACCTTCGGGTGGCGGAAGGATGCAATCACCAATGCTCCTTCTGCGCCATTCCTCTGATCCGCGGGAGGCTCAGGAGCAAGCCCATGGAAGTCCTCCTGGAGGAGGCCCGGCGCCTGGCCGGCCTGGGCGTGAAAGAGCTGGAGCTGGTGGCCGAAGATTCCACGGCCTGGGGCAAAGATCTCCCCGGCGGGGGGGAAAGCCTGGCGGGACTCCTGGAGCGCCTGAACGACATCCCAGGAATCCGGTGGATCAGAATTCTCTACGGTTACCCCTGGAGCGTGACCCCGGCCTTGCTGGAGGCCGTGCGGGAGCTGGACAAGGTGGTTCCCTACATGGACCTCCCCATCCAGCATTACAGCACTCCCGTGCTGGAGGCCATGAAAAGAGGCGCCGGAGGGGATAGGCTCAAGGAACTTCTCTACCGGATCCGGGAAGAGATTCCCGGCGTGGCCCTCAGGACCACGGTCCTGGTCGGACATCCCAGGGAGACGGAACGTAGGTTCCGTGAACTGGTGGATTTCCTGGCGGAGTTCCGCTTCGAGAGGCTCGGGGCCTTCGCCTTCTCGCCGGAGGAGGGCACCCCGGCTGCGGCCATGGGGGGCCGGCCCTCCCGGAAGGCCGCCCGGGCAAGGCTCGAAGAAGTGATGCGTCTCAACAGGGAAATCATGGAAGAACGGAACAGGACGCTCTTGGGGAAGGAGGTGGAAGTGCTGGTGGATTCCTCCGGGGAGGACGGGATCTGGCTGGGCCGCACCGCGGCGGACGCCCCCGAAGTGGACGGCCTGGTCCGGGTCCGGAGTTCCCGGCCCCTTGCGCCGGGGGACTTCGTCCGGGTCCGGGTCCGGGGTTTCCGTGCCTACGACCTGGAGGGCGAGGCGGAAGGAGAAGCCCCATGAATCTCCCCAATTCCATCACCATGGGAAGACTTTTTCTCTGCCTGCTCATCTTCCTTTTCCTGGCCTTCCTTCCTCAGGTCCCGCCCCTTCCAGGGTGGCAGATCTGGACCATCGTGGTCCTTTTCATCCTGGCGGCGGCCTCGGACTTCCTGGACGGTTTCCTGGCCAGGCGCTACGGACAGGTCACGCGCTTCGGGCGGGTGGCGGATCCTTTCGTGGACAAGATCCTCGTCCTGGGCACGGCGGTCTTCCTCTGCGCCCGCCCCGGGACGGGCGACCTTCTTCCTCCCTGGATGGTGGTGGTGATTCTGGGGAGGGAATTCCTGGTGAGCGGAATCAGGTCCCTGGCGGAATCGGAGGGGGTCGATTTTTCGGCGATCCGCTCGGGCAAGTGGAAGTTCACCGTGCAGGCCCTGGCGCTTGGGTTTCTGCTGGGACGCATGGCGGGGGTGCCCCTGGCGGAGACGTTCCTGACGCCCCTTTTGATCTGGGGCGCCCTGGCCCTCACGATCTGGTCGGGGGGGGTCTACCTGGTCCGGGGCAGGAAGGCCCTTAGGCTGTGAGGGGGAAGAAGAAAAGAAGGAGCGGGAGCGCAAAAGGCGTGCCCCTGGCCGCAAGGTTGGCCCTCTTCGCGGGCGGCGCTTCCCTCCTTGCCCTGCTCTTGATCTCCCTCCTGGCCAGGAGGGGAACCCCGCCCCAGCTCCTGCTCCTGCTCAGCCTGGCCTTCGGCGGGGGGGTGGCCGCCCTGGCCTGGACGGAGGGGTCCCGGGTGGCCCGGCTCTTCAACGAACTCGCCCTGACCGTGGGAAAACTCGCCCGGGGGGATTTCAACGTGCGGTTCCGGGGCGGCAGGAAGACCCTGGAGTCGGGACGGCTGGTGCGCCAGCTCGAGGAGCTTGCCGGGAACCTCCGGGAAGGGGTGGTGGAGGAGGAGCTTGCCCGCATCCGGGAGAAGGAGGCCCGCCTGCTCGGGAGAGTGCGGCGCAAGATGATGCCCCAGGCCTTTTCCGAGGACCCGGTGTGGGAGACGGGAGGGCTTTTCCTCCCGGGGAAACGGGGTGGCGGGGACTTCCTGGAATACCTGGAGGGGGAAAACAATCTCTACCTTGCCGTGGGATCCGCCCAGGGGGCGGGAGCTGCGGCGGGGATGGTCATGGTCCTGGGAAAGACCCTGCTCAGGGAGTGGCTCCTCCGTGGAGAGGAACCGCCCGGGGTCCTGGAGAGACTCAACGCCGCCCTCAAAGAAAACCTGGTGGAAGGGGCCTGTCTCACCCTCACCCTCCTGGAGGCCCGCAAGGACGGGGGAGGCGAGGTGACCGCCTGGGGCCTGGGGCTCCAGGCGCCTCTCTACTTTTTCGGAAGGGGGGAACTCCACCGGATCGGCCTGGAAGGGATCGCTCTCGGCCTGGACGAGGGAAAGGTCTTTTCCCGGGTCCTCCAGCCCAAGAGGGTGCGCCTCCAGAGGGGCCAGCGCCTGGTCCTGGTGACGCCCGGGATCTACGCCAACCTTTCCCCCTCGGGTGAGGAATACGGCGAAGGGCGCCTGGAGGAGGCCCTGGCCCGGCACGGCCCGAAGAACACCCTTGTTTTCGTGGATATGGCGGGCGCCGAGGTGGAGGACTTTCTCGGGGGGGAGGAGCCCGACGAGGACGTGGTCCTGCTTTCTGTCCGGTATGGAGGGTAAGGCCATGGGAAAAAGGCCTGGGGTTTCGGGGTTCCAGAAGAAGATCGAGGAAATCTACCTGGAGCGGGACCGCGCCCGGGGGTTGGAGGGGACCACCCTCTGGTTCGTGGAGGAGGTGGGCGAACTGGTCCGGGCGCTCCGCAGGGGGGAGCGGAAGAACCTGGAGGAGGAGTTCGCCGACGCCCTGGCCTGGCTCGCCACCCTGGCCTCCCTGGCGGGGGTGGACCTGGAGAAGGCCGGTTGGGATAAATACGGCAATGGGTGTCCCCGGTGCGGGGCCTCGCCCTGCCGCTGTCCCTGAGGAGGTAGCTTGCCTCTCTACGCCGACGTGGCCCTTCCCATTCCCTTGAGGCGGGAGTTCACCTACCTGGTCCCGCCGGCCCTGGAGGATTCCGTGAGAGTAGGGGCCCGGGTCCGGGTGGTCTTCGGAAGGCGCCGGGCCGTGGGGGTGGTGACGGGGCTCAAGGACCGGTGCTCCCTGGATCCTTCCAAGGTCCGGCCCCTCCACTCCCTGGTGGACCATGCGCCGGTGGTCTCCGGGGACATCATGGCCCTCTGCCGCCGGATCGCCGGGAGGACCCTCTGCTCGTTGGGGGAGGCCCTGGACGCCGCCATCCCGGGGGCCCTCAAGCATCATGCCGCCCGGACCATCCCATATGCTGTTTTGAGAAAACGAGGTCCCGAGCTGGAAAGGGAACTCGCGACCCTGGAGGAGAAAGAGCGCTTCCAGAAACAGGCCCGGGTGCTCCGGGCGGTCCTGGAGGCCGGGGGGGAGATGCGGGTCTTCGACCTCCTGGCCAGGACCAAGGTGAGCCGGAGCCCCCTGGAAAGCCTGGTGAAGAGGGGCCTGCTCCGCCTGGAGTCCCGGCCTTCCCGGCCGGAACTGGAATTCACGGGCGATCCCGGGTCGGTGGGGGAGATCCCGGAACTCACGACCGAGCAGGAGCGTTGCGTGGCCCGGATCCGGTCGGCCCTGGATGGGGGGGGATACAAGGGATTCCTGCTCTACGGCGTGACGGGAAGCGGCAAGACCGAGGTCTACCTGCGGGCCGTGGCGGAGACCCTGGCCCGAAGGCGGACGGCGGTGGTGCTCGTCCCGGAGATCTCCCTCACCCCCCAGACGGTGGCCCGGTTCCGCGCCCGTTTCGGACAGGTGGCGGTCCTCCACTCCTCCCTCACGGGAGCCCAGAGGGCCGACCAGTGGCGCCTCCTCCTGGAGGGAAGGCGAGCCGTGGCGGTCGGACCCAGGTCCGCGCTTTTCGCCCCCTTGGACCGGCTGGGCCTCATCGTGGTGGACGAGGAACACGAAAATACCTTCAAGCAGGGAAACGTGCCCCGCTACCACGCCCGGGACATGGCCCTGGAGAGGGCGAGGATCTGCGGGGCCGTGGCGATCCTGGGAAGCGCGACCCCCTCCCTGGAGTCCTGGAAGGCCGCCATGGACGGGAAGTTGGAACTTCTGGAACTTCCTTCCCGGGTGGGAGGAGGGCGGATCCCCCAGACTGTGATCGTGGACATGCGCCGGGAGAAGAAGGGGCCCGGCGGGATTCCCTTTCTCTCCAGGGTTCTGGTGAACATCATGCGGGACCGCCTGGGGAGGGGGGAGCAGGCCATCCTCTTTCTCAACCGCCGCGGCTTCGCCCCGGTGCTCACCTGCAGGCGGTGCGGAATCAGCGTCCGTTGCAGGGAGTGCAGTGTTCCGCTGACGTTTCATCGTTCCAGGAGGCGCCTGGTCTGCCACTACTGCGCCAGGGAGATTCCTCCTCCCGGGAGGTGCCCGGAATGCGGGTGGCCGGAACTCTACTACCTGGGCTTCGGGACCGAGAGGGTGGAGGGGGAGGTGAGGAGGATCTTCCCGGAGTTTCCTGTCGTCCGGATGGATTCGGATACCATGGCCAGGAGGGACGAAGTGGGGCGCGCCCTCCAGGCCTTCCGGAGGGGGGAATTCAGGATCCTGGTGGGCACCCAGATGATCGCCAAGGGCCTGGACTTCCCCAAGGTTACCGTGGTGGGGGTGATCTCGGCGGACACCTCGCTCTTGCTCCCCGACTTCCGCGCCGCCGAGATCACCCCCACCACGGTAACCTTGGGGA
>JALUZX010000426.1 GCA_027011425.1 Planctomycetota bacterium | reverse complement strand
TTCCACGCCTCCCCGATCCACAGAATCTGCGGAAGACTCCTCCAGGGGAGGTTCCCGGGCGTCAGATCAGGGTCTCGGAAAAGCCTTCCTCCGAGGGAAGGCCCGTGGGGACGAGGGTGAGCCCCGAGGGGCTCAGGGTGAAGAGGCGCTTGTCCTTCTCCGGGTCCAGGCCGATGGCGGCTCCTTGGGGGATCCGCACCCCTGCGTCCACGATGCAACGCCGGAGGACGGCGCCCGGTCCCACTCGCACGTCCTGGAGGAGGATGGAATCCTCCACCCGGGCGCCGGGCCCCACGAAAACGCCGGGTCCCAGCACGGAACCCGTCACGGCGCATTTTTCCAGGCGGACGCCCGGGGAGAGGATGTCGGACCGGCACTCCGTCCCCTCCCCGATCCTCGGCGGAAGGGAGGAATCGGGATGGCACAGGAAGGGCCACTCCGGGTCCCACAGGTTCAAGGGGCTGGGATCCTTCAGGAGGTCCATGGAGGCCCGGTAGTAGGCGTCCACCGTTCCGATGTCCCGCCAGTAGGGGACTTCCTCGTTCCCGGAGAAGTCGTAGGCCAGGAGCCGGGCTCCCTCGTCGAGGAGGGCGGGCAGGATGTCCTTGCCGAAGTCGTGGCTGCTCGAGGGATTTCGGGCGTCCTTGGTGAGGCTCTTCACCAGTGTTTCGGTTTGGAAGATATAGATTCCCATGGAGGCCATGCAATGATCCGGGTCGCCGGGGAGGGGGGCGGGGTCCTCGGGTTTCTCCCGGAAGGCGGTGATCCATCCCGTTGGATCGTTTTCCAAGAGGCCGAAGCGGTTGCCCTCTTCGAGGGGGACCTTGACCCCCGCCAGGGTCACGTGGGCCCCCGATTCCTCGTGGGCCGCGAGAAAACGGCGGTAGTTCATCCGGTAGACGTGGTCCCCCGAGAGAATCATGACGTTTCTGGGCCTGAGGCCCTGGAGGAGGTCCAGGTTGTGGAAGATCGCGTCCGCCGTGCCCCGGTACCAAAGGTCGGCGAGCTTGTGCTGGGGAGGAATCACTTCCAGGTTTCCCCTGCCCGGGCGGTGAAAGACGTTCCAGCCGCGCCAGAGGTGGCGGATCAAGGGAGCCGAGAGGTGCTGGACCAGGACGAAGATGCGCTCGCATCCCGAGTGGAGGCAGTTGCTCAGGGGGAAGTCGATGATCCTGTAGACCCCGCCGAAGGGAACGGCGGGCTTGGTGCGGGTCTTGGTGAGGGGGTAGAGTCTTTCCCCTTTCCCCCCCGCCAGGATCAGGGTCAGGGTATCGGAAGGACCCTGAAGCATTCCTTACTCGCCCACTTCCGCGGGTTTGGTTCCTGCCTGGTTCTTCTTGGCCGCTTGTTCGTCCAGGAGGCGCCGGACCGTGGAGAAGAGTTCTTCCCTGTCCGAGGATTTCACCACGTAGGCGTGGGCGGACCAGGACATGAAATTGTCCCGGTAGGAAGAATAGGCTGTGTGGAGAACCACGGGCAGGTCGGGATACCGGGCCAGGATTCCCGAGAGGGCCTCCATGCCGTCCATCCCGGGCATGCTGATGTCCAGGACCACCAGGTGGGGAAGGAATTCGTCCACCAGCCTCAAGGCTTCCAGGCCGTTTTCGGCGGTGCGGACTTCGTATCCCTGTTCTTCGAAGTCTTCCCTGTAGAGAAGCCGCTGGTTCTTTTCGTCGTCGACAATCAAGATCCTTGCCATAGCACCCCTCCAAAAGCAGTCTTCTATTGTGCCCGGCCTTCTTCCATTTGTCTCCCCCCTCCTTCCTTTTCCCCCTTGTAGAGAGGAAGAAGCACCCGGAAGGTAGTGCCTTTTCCGGGAGCGCTCTCCACCTGGATCTTTCCCTTGTTCGCTTCCACTAGAGCGCGGGTGATGGGGAGGCCCAGACCAGTGCCCGCGATCTTGGTCGTGAAGAAGGGCTCGAAGAGCCTCCCCCGGGCCTCTTCGGGGATCCCCGGCCCGTCGTCTTCCACGGAGACAATCAGCCTCTCTCCCGCCTCTTTCAGCAGGATCCGGATCGTCCCCTCCTCGCCCACGGCCTCGATGGCGTTCTTGACCAGGTTGATCAGGACCTGCCGGACGTGAGAGGGATCGGCGAAGGCCTTCTTTCCCTGGACCTGGTCCTGGACTCTCAGGCGGACCTTCCCCTTGACTTGGCTCGAGAAGGTCACTTTCACTTCCTGGGCCAGAGCCCCCAGGTCCAGGGGAACCGGGCGGACCTGGGAGGGGCGGGAAAAGTCCAGGATGCCCTGAAGGAGGGCTTCCAGCCGATCCACCTCCTCCACGATGATCCCCGCATTCCTCCGGACCTTGGTTCCTTCGGGCGCCTCCTTGAGGATCCTCCGGGCGAATCCACCGATGGTGGTGAGTGGGTTGCGGATCTCGTGGGTGATTCGGGCCGCCAGGGAACCCACGGCGGCCATCTTCTCGCTCAAGATGAGCTTGGAGCGGGCCTCCCGGAGATTCTTGTTCATCCGTGCCAGGTGTTTCACCTGGCTGTTCAATGTGGCCTGGGCGAAGGCATTCTCCAGGGCCAGGGCCGCCTGGCCGGCCAGGATGAGGAGAAACTCGATGTCGTTGTGGACGATGGGGCGGTCCAGGTAGAGGTTGTCCGCCGTGATGACTCCCAGGTTCTTCCCGGCGGCCACCATGGGGACGGCCACGAATTCCCTGGCCCGGAAGATCCGGACGAATTCCGGGTCTTCCCTGGGGTCTTCCCATGCGTTGTGGGTCCAGTGGGGAGCCTTTTCCCGGAAGGTTCGGGCCACCAGGCTCCGCGGGGAATCGACGGGGATGGAGAGCTGGAGGAGTTCGGGAAAGGCCCGGGCCGCTTCGGACTTCACCCTGGCGGCGCTGTACCGGGTGAGAAGAGTGTCCAGGTCCGGGTCCTCCCTGGCCAGCCGGGCCCAGATGGCCCCGGCCTCCTCGGGGCTCCCCGGGCCTACGGCCATGCGGCACCTGAGGTTCTTTCCTCCCTGGCAGGGAAGAAAGATGAAGGCCCTGCTGAAAGACAAGGCCCTGCCGGCGGTGACGCAGGTCAGGATGGTGAAAAGAAGCCTGTCCAGGTCGGGGGTGGAGCGGATGTGCTTGGCCAGCATCTGGAGGAGCCGGATCTTCTGCTCCATCTTCTGGGCCTGGGTCTCTTCCTCCAGGGTGAGAAGGATCCGTTTCCCCTCCCCTTCCCCCAAGGTCTTGAGTCTCAGCCTGAAGGTTCGGCCCCGGGCCGGGGCCTGGGTGGTGACCAGGATGCAGACTCTGTCCCGGGCCCGTTCGTCCCGCACCAGGGCTTCCAGGTCCACCGTCTTTTCCTGGGGGGCTCTCTTGAAGGCGTGCCACCTCCGGAAGACCTCTCCCAGGCTCCTGCCGTAGACTTCTTCGTGGTCCCGGTCCAGGGCCTGGAAGAAAAGGTCGTTTCCCCCGAGAAAACGGCCGTTCCTGTCCAGGAAGGCCACACCCACCGGGAGAGAGTGAAATAGATCGGAGGCCCTTTGGAAAACCCGGTCCAACTGGTCGGCCCCGTTCTTCATTTTTCAGCCCTGATTCTCCCCGGGGCCCCGGGCGTTTCCCATGGCGGTCCGCCCTTGCCGGATCAATCCCAGGGAAGCGCCTGGAGTTCGAGGGAAAAGCTCTGTTCTTTTTCTACGGGCTCCAAGGGAAAGAGGAGAACCACCCTCGTCCCTTGGAGGTTCTTTTTGACTTCCTTCTCGTCCCTGAAAAGAGACCAGATCGGGCCGGTGAGGACCCTTTCGGCCCCTTCCTGGGAGAGGACCACGTCCCCCCTGGTGATCCCTTCGAGGGTCAGGGTCCGGGGCGCTTCTTCCAGGGTGGGACTCTCCACCGGCCACTGCTTGCTCCCGCCTTTCAGAAGGGATGCGCCCCCCCGGTTCCCGGGGCCGAAGTGGAAGGAAACGGCCAGATATTTCCTGCCTTCCGGATTCCCATTCCTGGAGACCCTGTAGGTCACGCCCAGGCCCCGGTCGCCGATCTCCAGGCTTTTTTCCAGGTGGAGCTTCTCCCCGGCCCCCAAGGGGACGGGGGCGGGGGAGAAGGACGCCAAATCCCCCCGCCAGGTTTCCTCGTAGGGAAGGGTGGAGAGGTCCGCTTCCAGGGGAATCCTGCCCCGGAACCAGTCCGCAGCCCCGGGGAGATCCGAGAGGATCCTGTCCTCGAGGCAGTCCAGGGGGTAGGGGTCTTCGCCGAGGAATGCCCCCTCCCTCTCCTCGCGGGGGATCTCTTCGTGGTAGGTCTCGATCCTCCGGGAAAGGCAGAGAAGGGGGTTCCAGGCCGCGTCCAGGTGGGAGAACTCGAAGAGCCTTCCCCCGAGATCGGGCTTGAGGAAGGCCTGGAAGGGGGGGCGGACCAGGGCGGTCTCCTCCCGGCCGTCCAGGTCGTAATCGGCTTCCATGCGGAGAAGGGATTTTTTCGATTCTTTCCTCCCCGGCCCGTTCCCCCTGGCGTGGAAGGCGGACTCCGCCAGAAGGAGGTGGCGGTAGAGGGCGTCCCTCAGGTGGGTGAGGTAGATGCCTCCGAACACCCCGTGCCAGTATGCGCAGTTGCACTGGGCCCTGAGGAGTTCCTGGAGGGCCTCCTCCCGGAGGAAGGCTTCCTCGGAGCGGATCATCTTGCCCGCCTGGCACACGCGCCCGTGGATCCTGCGGGATTCGGGATACCGGGTGAGGAACCTCCTCCAGGTTCCTCCTCTCAAGAAGAAGGCCGCAGCCTTTTCCCCCTCCGGGTCCGCCCGGAGGCGTTTGCGGACCTCAGCCAGGGAGGGTGAGACCCTGGGGGCCGCCCACTCTTCCATTTCCCTGTAGGAGCCCGCGGGGATCTCGGCGGGTTCCGGCGCGGGCCCCTTTTCCAGGGCTTCCCAGGCCGTAGAGAGCGTGACCACCTCGGGGGAGGATGCCAGGAGGCGGAAGGCCTCCTTCAACCAGCCTTTCTCGTAGACGAGCCTGTAGGTTCCCGGCCAGACTCCGAACTTCTCCGCGTCGTCGCCGTAGACCAGGATCTTTCCTCCCAGTTCACGGGCCCGGTCCAGTTCCTCCAGGAGAGCCTGGGGGGATTGGAAAGGGACCAGGTAACGGAGTCTTTCGGAAATGGGAAGAATCCGGAGCAGGGAACCCCCCTCTTCGGCCAGGAAGGGCCGCATGGCCTGGACGCCCCGGAAGCCTGCACCTTCGAGAAGGTGGTCGTCCAGGAGGGTGTAGATCACCCCCGCCTTCTCCAGGTCGGGGACCAGGCCGGGCTCCCAGACCCGCTCGGCGAGCCAGCACCCCCTGGGGGAGAGGCCGAACAGGTCTTCCAGGCGGCGGCGCATGAGTTCCAGCTGGGCGAGCCTGTCTTCCCGGGAAAGGGCGGGGAGGATGGGCTCGTAGAAACCGCCGGAGAGCAATTCCATCCGGCCCGAGGATGCCAGCTCGCGGAGCCTGTCCACGAAGGCCGGGCGCCGGGCTTCCAGCCATTCCAGGAGAGGTCCCGAGACGTGGAGGGTGAAGGGCAGGTCCTCCGCCTCCTCCAGGACCGAGAGGAAGGGGTCGTAGCACCGCTCGTAGGCCTCGAGGAAGACCTCCCCGAAGTTGCCCACGGGCTGGTGCAGATGGAAGACCAGGGCCAGGCGGATGGGATCCATGCTCATTTCCTTATGGATGGGCCGAAGCTTCGGCCTGGGGGCCCTCTTCTTTCCCGGGAGGAAGGATTTCCCAGGGAAGGTCCTCTCCGGGCTTGAGATCGACCCGGGGAATGCGCCCTTCCCGCAGGGCCTGGAAGGCCTTCATGTAATCCCGGGCGCTCCGGTCCCAGGACCAGTCCTCGGTCATGCACCTGGCTCGAAGGCCGGCCCAGAGCGTCTTCTTGCCCTTCTTCTTCTTGCTCCGGAAGACGGCCATGGCCCTCCGGAAGGCTTCCTGGAAGGCTTCCGGAGTGGGATCCCGGAAGAGGAACCCGTTGGCGGGTCTCTCCCCTGTGCCCTCCTCCCAGTCCACGATGGTGTCCCTGAGCCCTCCCGTGGCCCTTCCCAGGGGAACCACGCCGTAGCGCATTCCATAGAGGTGGGCCAGGCCGCAGGGTTCATACCGGGAAGGGGCCAGGAAGATGTCCGCCGCCCCCAGGATTTTGTGGCTCAAGGGGACGTCGAACCCGATCTTCACCCCGACCTTGCCGGGAAGACGTTCCGCCAGGGCCTTTGCCCGGGCCTCCAGGTCCGGGTCTCCCGTGCCAAGGATCACGAGCTGCGCCCCCTGTTCCACCAGGGCGTCCACCGAGTCGAGGAGGATGTCCGTGCCCTTCTGGTGGTTCAGCCTGGAGACGGCCGCGGCGATGGGCGTCTCCCGGGAGTTTTCCAGGCCGAAGATCTTCCGGAGTTCCTGGCGGTTGGTGTTCCTTCCAATCAGGCGCGACGGATTGTAGGTCCGCTTGAGATGGGGGTCCGTCTCGGGGTCCCACTCGGTGTAATCCACCCCGTTCAGGATGCCCAGAAGGCGCTCCTTGTGGGCCCTGAGAAGTCCGTCCAGGCCGAACCCGAACTCTTCCTGTTGGATCTCTTCGGCGTAAGAAGGACTCACGGTCGTGATCAGGTCGGAGAAGAGGATGCCCCCCTTGAGAAAGTTGACCTTTCCCCAGAATTCCATGCCTTGCCAGTGGAAGAGGGAAGGGTCGATGCCCAGCCGGGGGATCCAGGAGGGGTCGCAGACTCCCTGGTATCCCAGGTTGTGGATGGTGAGGACGATGGGGACTCCCGCCAGGAGGCCTCCCATGCGGTTTCCCGTCCTCAAGTAGACGGGGATCAGGCTGGTGGTCCAGTCGTGGATATGGAGGATCTCCGGTTCGCACCAGCGGTGGGCCGCAAGGATGGCGGCCTGGGCAAAGAGGGCGAACCTGACCGGGTTGTCCGGGTAGTCCCGGCCGTTTTCACCGTAGATGCCGGGGCGTTCGAAATCCTCGGGGGAGCGTATGAAAATGGTCTGGACGTCGCTCTCGGGAAGGGTTCCTTCCAGGAATTCCACGCGCTTCTCCCTGCCGTCCACCACGACGGGGGCCTCCCCCAGGGCGTGGGTGTCGCCGGTGCGGGTGTTGCCGTAGAAGGGAGTAATGACGGTGACCCGGGCGTCCAGCCTGGCCAGGGCCTTGGGAAGGGACCCGGCCACGTCGCCGAGGCCCCCGGTCTTGGAAAACGGGTGCACCTCGGGGGACACCAGGGTGATCTTGAGTTTCTTGCCGGTCTTCTTTTTTTTCATGGATGCTTCTCCCGGCGGGTTCCCCTTCCGGGAACCGCAACCTGCTCGTCAATCCTCGATGTTCCGGTTCAATGCCGACGCCGCGTCCTCCGGGGCGACGGTGTTGATGAAGAACCCCGTGCCGAATTCGAAACCCGCCAGCCGCTGGACGCGTGGAAGGATTTCCAGGTGCCAGTGGTAGTGGGGCGTCTCTCCTTCCGAGAAAGGGGCCGTGTGGATCACGTAGTTGAAGGGGGGATTCTCCAGGGTTCGATCCAGGTTTTTCAACACCTGGTAGAGGATGTCCGCCAGTTCCTTCAATTCTTCCCCCGAGATGGAGGAAAAGTGGGCCCTGTGCGCCTTGGGCAGGATCCAGGTCTCGAAAGGAAATCGGGACGCGAAGGGGGCCAGGGCCAGGAAATGGCCGCCCTGCTTGATCACCCTCCTCCCCTCCTGGAGTTCCTGGCGGATGATGTCGCAGTAGATGCACCGTCCCCGGTAGTGGTGGAACCGCTGGGCCCCCCCCATTTCCTCCGCCACGGTGTGGGGAATTACGGGGGTGGCGATGAGCTGGGAATGGTTGTGGTCCAGGCTGGCACCGGCGTCGGTGCCTACGTTCTTGAAGACCAGGCCGTAGTGGAACCGGGCGTCCTTGGCGGCCGCCAGGAGCCGCAGGCGGTAGACCTCCAGGATGTCGGGAAAGAGGTCCCAGGGGAGCTGGGTGGGGCGCGTGAAGTGGCTGGGGCCCTCGATCATGATCTCGTGGGTTCCCACGCCGTTCATGACGTCGTAGATCCCCTCTCCCCGGGGGTTCAATTCGCCCTCCCTGGTGAGGGCGGGGTATTTGTTCGGCACCACCCTGATCCGCCAACCCGGCCCGTTGGGCTTGGAGTTTCCGTGACGAAGGGCGAAGACCTCGGGAGGAGTCTTGTCTTCGTGCCCCTGGCAAAAAGGACAAAAGGAGGGACGGGGGACGGTTTTGACGGCGGAGAGATCGGGCGGATGGGGGCGGAGGCCCCGTTCGGCCGAAAGCACCACCCAGCACCCGGTGATGGGGTCTTTCCTGAGTTCGGACAAAGGCGTCGACTCCTCTATGGGGTCTCCAGCCGGAAGGAGACGCAGGGAGATGCCGGCCTCCGGGCCGGTCCGCCCCGTCCTCTCTCCCGCCTGAAAAGACCGGGACCATCATACGATTTCGAACCCCGGGGAGCGAGAAAAGTGTTTCCCCCCGGAACAATCCAGGAAATCGGAGGAAAGGCCCAGGAGCCCCCGGGGAAGGAAGAGGGGGCTTTACCTTCGCGGCTGGGAGGGGTGAAGTATGCTTTTTCTTGGATTCTTCCACCCCCCGCTGCAACCTGGAGGGAGATCCCCATGAGAACACTCTCCTTGGGAGTCCTTGTCC
>JALUZX010000425.1 GCA_027011425.1 Planctomycetota bacterium | reverse complement strand
GGATTACTGGGGGAATTCGGGAAGGGGATTGATCGGGCCCGGCGGGAAGCGCCTGAGTCTCATCAACCTTCCCGACGATCCCAACATCTACGGCGTGCATTTCTTCGGGCAGATGGCCGCCCTGGATATGAAGACCCTCTCCCTCTATCTCCCCAACGCGGCTGAAATCCAACTCCCCTACGACCCTGCCCGCGTCGGCGGGGTCCCCGTGGGGTGCACCTATTACCGTGGTTCCGTAACCAATCCGACCGGGTACGGTCCTTACAGGACCCAGGGGCTGGTGGTCCGGTTCACCTGGTGAGGAGTGTCGAAAAAATGAAAAATTTCGTTCGAATTTCTTCGGTCTTCATTCTTCTCGGAGGACTTCTTCCTTCCCAGTCCCTCCTGGTGAGCCCTCGCAAAAGCGCGAACCTCGGGGGATACACCTACTACAACCTGCCCTTCGCCCGGCGGGACTACACGGGCACCAGGCCCAAGTACAGGCAGGGACGGCTCCTGCAGGTGCACGACGCACTCTCCAAGTTCCCCCTTCCCATCAAGGGCCTGGTCTTCAGGCGCGGGTCGCGGGACGAGTCGGACTGGCCTTCCTGGAAGGTGCAGGTGGAGTTGACCCTCTCCACGGCGGCGGTGACCTCCACCACCATGAGCCGCACTTTCGCCGCGAACCACGGAAAGGACGCCACCGTGGTGGTGGCCAAGAAGTGGATCCAGTTTCCCCCGTCCATCTATCTCGGGCGCTTCGTCTACCCCTTCATCTACAAGATCCCCTTCGACAAGGGGAAGGTCTTCCTGCTCCAGGCGGGAAAGTCCCTGGCCTGGGACGCCAAGGTCTTCGACAACGACCTGAGCAAGAAGCCCGCCTTCGGGGGCGGTTTCGACATGGAATACGCCTACCTGAAATATTATGCCTACGGAACCTATACCCGGTGGGGCCGGGGCGTCAACGTTCCGGGGCAGAACTACAGCTTCTATTGCTACTTGAATTCCAGGTACGACAACCGCTATTCCGGCAGGGAAATCGCTCTTTACGGGGGGTGCTATTACGGCCCTCCCTCGGGACAGGCCTTCGTCCTTCTTGCCCGGAAAGAGATGCCCGCCGGGATTCCCGTGTGGGGCAACGGAAGTCTCCTCTTCCTCAACCCCGGAACCATCTTCTACGTCTCTCCTCCAAGAAAGCTGGACGGGAGGGGGTCGGCCTACTGGAGCAGCATCGTCACCACGTCCTTCAACCCGCCCCTGTTGGTCATCCCGGACAATCCTCTTCTTTACGGGGTGCGGTTTTCCGCCCAGATCTTCGCCTTGGACAAGAACCTGACCACTCTTTACGCCGCCAACATGATGCGGCTCCAGATGGTCCATCCCTGGCAGAGGGTCGGTCCCTTCAAGATCGCCCAGATCTACGCCTACAACAATGCCAACGCGCCTACAGGTTACCCGGGTTTCAGCTCCTACTACAGGCGCGCCATGATCACGGGTTTCCTGTATTGATCTTTTTCACGCGGTTCCGAACCGGGGGGTAGGGCCTGCCGGCCCTTCCCCCGCTTCTTTATGCTCCCCATCTCTACGTTCAGAGGGGCCGGCCCTTTTCGGCCCAGATGCGGGCCAGGTTGAGGACGACCTGGGCGGACTTTTCCATGTGCTGGACGGCCACCCATTCCCGCTTGCTGTGGAAGTTGTGGCCGCCGGTGAAGATGTTGGGTGTGGGAATGCCCATGAAGGAGAGCCTGGCCCCGTCGGTTCCTCCCCGGATGGGGTTCTTCCTGGGCTCCACGCCGGCGGCGCGCACGGCCTCCATGGCGAACTCCGTGACCTCCGGGGTCTTGTCGATGACCTGCTTCATGTTGCGGTAGGATTGTTTGACCTCGACCTCCAGGGAGGAGCCGGGGAATTCCTTCACGGCGGCCCGGGCCTTCTCCTCCAGGAATTTCTCCTTGGCGCCGATCCCCTCCTCCTCGAAGTCCCGCACCAGGAACTTGACCACCGTTTTCTCTTCGTTCCCCGTGACGGCCATGGGGTGGACGTAGCCCTCCCGCTTCTCCGTGGTCTCCGGCGAGAGAGAGTCCTTGGGGAGCATCTCCAGGAACCGGGCCGCCACCTTGATGGAATTGACCATCTTGCCCTTGGCGTAACCGGGATGGACGTTGATCCCGAGAAAAGAAGCGATCCATGTGTCGGCGCAGAAGGTCTCGTCCTCGATCTCCCCCAGGGATTCGCCGTCCACCGTGTAGGCGGCCTTGGCCTTGAAGTAGTCCAGGTCGAACTTGTCCACCCCCCTTCCCACCTCCTCGTCGGGGGTGAAGGCCACCCAGATCGGGCCGTGGAGGAAGGAAGGGTTTTCCTTCATGAATTTCAGGGCCGCCATGATGACGGCGATTCCCGCCTTGTCGTCCGCCCCAAGCAGGGTCGTGCCGTCGGAGGTGATGATGTCCAGGCCCTTGCACTCGCCCAGGGG
>JALUZX010000424.1 GCA_027011425.1 Planctomycetota bacterium | reverse complement strand
CCCGGCCTCCACGAGACGTTCCCCCTCGAGGGGGAACGTCTCGTGGAGGCCGGGGCCGGCACGGGGAAGACCTGGACCCTGGTCCGCCTCCACGGCAGGCTCCTCCTGGAGAAGAGGATTCCCATCGACCGGATCCTGGTGGTGACCTTCACCAACGCCGCCACGGCGGAGGTGAAGACCCGGATCCGGGGAGAACTCCGCCGCCTCCTGGAGGAGGGGGAGGGGAATGGGGCTCTCTTGAAGCGGGCCCTCCGGGATTTCGACCGGGCGCCGGTCTCGACGATCCACGGCTTCTGCAACAGGGTCCTCCAGGAGGAGGCCTTTCAGAGCGGGACCCCCTTCGATGTGCCCCTGGCGGGGGAAGCCGCTACGGGCGCCGCCGAGAAGACCCGGGACTTCTGGGTGGAGAAGACCTTCGACGACGAGGACGGGAAGATCCTGGACCTGGCGCCCGACCCGGGCGCCCTCTCGGAGATCGCCAAGGATGTGAGGAACCGGCCCCACCTGGAGCCCCTTCCCCGGGAGATTCCCGCCGGGAGCATCCGGGCCTGGAAGCGGGTGGAGGAGTGCTTCCGCGAGGCCCGCCGGGCCTGGGAGGAAGGGAAGGAGGGCCTGCAGGCGATCGTGGAGGGGGGAATCCTGAATGGAAGAAAATACCGCTCCAGTTGGATGAAAAATACCTGGATCCCGGAGATCGAGGGATTCCTGGAAAGAGGGAGGGAATGCTGGAAGCTCAGGGACCTGGATGCGGATGGGATGGCCTGGGCGAGGAAGTTCAATCTCCCTGAAATTCGGGCAAATGTTAAAAAGGGTTTTTCTTTGCCGGAAAATCCCTTCTTCCAGGCCTGGGGAAGGCTGATCGAGGCCTGCAACCACCCCGACCTCACCCGCCTGCCCCCGGACCAGCTCGCGTTCCTCCTGGAATTCGTGGAGCGGATCCGTTCCAGGCCGGAGGATCCGGCCCTCCTTCTGCGGGAGGGATTCACCTTCGGGGACATGCTCTACTTCGTGAAGCGCGCCCTGGAGGGCCCCCGGGGGGAGGCCCTGGCCCGGGCCCTCAGGGAGCGCTACCGGGCCGTCCTGGTGGACGAGTTCCAGGACACCGACCCGGTCCAGTACTGGATCTTCCGGAGGGTCTTCGGCGGGGGGGGGACGCCCCTTTTCTTCGTGGGGGACCCCAAGCAGGCCATCTATTCCTTCCGGGGAGGGGACGTCTTCACCTACCGGGCCGCCCGGGAGGAGACGGGAGGGGCGCCTCTTGCGCTGGTCCGGAACTGGCGCTCCGACCCCTCCCTGGTGGAGGGCCTGAACAGCCTCTTCGGGAGGGTGGAGGCTCCCTTTGGGTTCGACTGGATCCCCTTCAGGGAGGCCCTGGCCCAGGAGAAGGCGGACAGGCTCTACCTGGAGGGAAAACCGGCCTCGGGGCTCTACCTCCTTTCCCTGCGGGGCGGGGGAAGAGTTCTCTACAAGGAGGAGGGGACCCGGGAGGCGGCGGCCGCCGGGGCGGCCTGGCTCGCTTCCTTGCTCGAGAAAAAGCCCGTGGTGATGGACAAGGGCGGGGAGAGGGTTCTCGGTCCGGGGGATACGGCCGTCCTGGTCCGGACCAACCGGCAGGCCTCGCTTATGGCCCGGGCCCTGGCCGGGGCCGGGCTCCCGGCTGTCTTGCTTGGGACGGCCAGCGTCTTCGACACCGTCGAGGCGGAGGAAGTGGAACGTCTGCTCCGCGCCCTGGTGGAGCCCACCCGCAGGAGGACTCTTACCGCCGCCTTGGCGACGGGCATCTTTGGAAGGCGGGCGGCCGACCTGGCCGGCCTGGCCGAGGACGCCCGGGCCTGGGAGAGGGAGGTGGAGCGCTTCTCCCGCTGGAGGAAGGAGGCCGGTGAGAGGGGCTTCCTGGCGGTCTTTCTGGAGATCCTCTCCCAGGAGGACGTGTTGGATTCGGTCCTGGGGGAGAGAAGGGGGGAGCGGCGCCTCACCAACCTGAGGCACCTGGGGGAACTCCTGGACCGGGCGTCCCGGGAGAGGCACCTGGGCATCCAGGGCCTGGCGGGGTGGCTCGGGCGTATGCGGGCCGACCTGGCCTTCCGGGGGGAGGTGGGCTCCGACGCGGAGCAGATCCGCCTGGAGACGGACGAGGCGGCGGTGAAGGTCTCCACGGTGCACCGGAGCAAGGGCCTGGAGTACCCGGTCGTGCTCTGCCCCTTCACCTGGGACGAGCCCAATGGCGGAAGGAATCGATCCTTGAGAACGGCCCTCTTCCACGAGAGGGAGATGCCCTTCCGGACCTTCCTGGACCTGGGGTCTTCGAAGATGGAGGAGAGCGAGGAGATGGCCGCCGAGGAGAGGGCCGCCGAGGCGAGGCGTCTTTTCTACGTGGCCTTGACCCGGGCCAAGCACCTGGCCGCCTTCTTGCTCGGGCCTTTCCAGGGCCTGGAGGAAACCACGCCGGGGATTCTTC
>JALUZX010000423.1 GCA_027011425.1 Planctomycetota bacterium | reverse complement strand
CCCGGGCCCCCTCTTCTTCCAGGAGATCGGCGAACTCCCGGGTCGCGGCAGGGACCTTTTCGGTGGCCGCCTGGGCGGGCGTAAGCCCCCGGGAGAGAGGTTCGGCGCCCTTTTTCTTCCTTCCCCGCCCGCCCTTGGAAGCCTTTTTCTTCTCCGCCATGGCGCACCTCCCGGCCCGAAAGCAAGGCCTTTATTCAATATATCTCCATTCTGTGTCCGGTACGGGACACCTTCCTGCAGGGAGGGTAGTCCAGAAAGTTCCCCTCCCGAAAGTAAAGTGGTAATCTCCATGGTCATGAAGTCAGCAAAACCTTTAGCCTTCCTTGCTGATTTCCTTACCCCTATTTCTTCTTTTCACCCCGGAGGAACCAGACATGCGAGTCCTACTTCCCATCTTCTCCACCCTTCTCCTGGCGGGAATGGCTTCAGCACAGACCCCCCCCGCCAAGGCCGTCAACTACGGCACCGGGTCCGTCATGAACCAGAGCAGCACCAAGGGCACGATTCCGATGCCTTCCCACGTGACCTATTACACCTCCGCCAGGACCAGGGGCTACTTCTTCAAGGCGCCCGTTGCCTTCGCCGTCATCGGCCTCCAGGTCCCGGATCTCTTGAAAAAGGGCTACCAGAACGTGGCCCTTTACAGGCTCCAGGCCGCCCCTCCCGCATGGTCTAAAACAGTGAACGTCAAACCTCTCTACTTCAAGAAATGGGCCAAGTCCGGGAGTTATCTCCCCGTCCTTCCACCCGTGATCTACAACAAAGGGGATTATTTCGCTGTTCTCGGAGCCGCGTCGGCCAAAAACAGCAAAGTCATGAGCAATGATTACGGGCCCAGAAAACCCCAGGTCCAAGTGGGAGGGAAAACCGTGACCCTCTTCAGGTGCGGAATGCAATACAGCATCGCCGCCTCCAGCGGGCCGGGCGCGAACGGGGTAGGCCCCATGTGGTCCGAAGTGAACGGACCCATCGCACGTGTCATGGCCAACATCATCGTATTCAAGACCCCTTTCCCGAGGCTGGACACCACGGCCAAACCGGTCCTGGGAACTACAGCCAAACTCCAGCTCACCGCAAATGTCCCCTCAACCACCGTGGGGGTGGTGATCCTTGGCCTGGGCAGGACCAAGATCCCAACGCCCCTTGGCACCTTGCTCGTGGGATCGCCCATTCTTTTCGGGACGGCCGTTCCCACAGGCTCTGGGATTGTGAGCCTCCCGATTCCCAAGGATCCGGCCCTGGCGGGCGGAATGGTGAACTTTCAGGGTTTCGCCGTGGCACTCCCGACCAATTTCGGCGCCTCAAACGGCGTCGAATGGACCTTGGGTTACTGAAGCCCGGGAAACATTGAAACACATGAAAGAAGGGGCGGGCCTGGGCCCGCCCCTTTTCTATCGCTTCCGCCTCTTCCCGCCCGCTCTCTCCAGCCGGCCGGCCAGGTCCGTCCGCCCCGTCTTCGCCAGGGCCTCCAGGACGAATTTCCGGTGGCGCGGGAGTTTCCACTGGGCCAGGGCAAGGTGGAGCCGCCTCTCGTGGTCCCCCCGGGCCACGTATACGGGCTCCAGGGTCCTGGGATCCCTCCCCGTGTGATACATGACGGCCGACCGGGTCATGGGGAGAGGGATGAAGACCTGGACCTGCTCGGGGCTGTAGTTCCGTTTGCTCAATTCGTCGAAGAGTTCCACCGCTTCCTCCAGGTCCGTCCCCGGGTGGGCGGCGAGGAAATAGTTGGAGAGGAAAATGTTCTTCCCGAGCCTCCTCACAAGGTTCTTGAAACGAGCCTCGAAACTCTCGTAGCGCCCCCAGGAAGGCTTGTTCATGGCCTGGAGTGTCTTCTCCCCGCAATGCTCCGGCGCCACCTTGAGCTGGCCCCGGACGTGATGGAGGCAGATCCGCTCGAGGGATGGCCCGTCCAGCAGGTCGAAGCGCGGGCCCGAGCCGACGCCGATCTCCTTCACCCCGGGAACCTTGGAGAGTCTCTCCAGGAGTTCCCCCCAGGCCCGGCTGCCGGGGGGGGCCAGGGAGGGACAGGGCTTCTCCCCCAGGCAGGGCCGGCGCCGGCAGGGTTCCCCCTTGTCCAGGTTGGGGCAGCGGATGCCGTACATGTTCGCCGAAGGCCCCCCCACGTCGGAAATTCTCCCCCGGGCCGACGGATCGCTTACGATCTTCCGGATCTCCCTCTCGATCGATTCCGGCGTGCGGGAGACGATCCACCGGCCCTGGTGGAGGGTGAGAGCGCAGAAAGAACAATCCCCGAAACACCCCCTGTGGGAGATCACCGAGTCCTTCACCACGTCCAGGGCGGGAACGGGCCCCTCTTCCCGGTGAACGGGATGGACCTCCCTGGTGAAGGGGAGGTCGAACCACCGGTCCAGCTCTTCCGGGGTCTCCGGCGGAGGAGGGGGCTCCACGAGGACAGCCCGTCCCGGCCCGCCTCCATGCTGGACCAGCCGGGCGCCG
>JALUZX010000422.1 GCA_027011425.1 Planctomycetota bacterium | reverse complement strand
CTCCCGGCGGAGAGCCTCTCTCCGCCGGGAGGACGAGAGGCGGTGAAACCAAAAGATCCACCCAGGGAGGCGGCGGCCAGGGCGGCGGAGTTGAGGCGGATCCTGGCCCGGCACGATCACCTCTACTACAACCTGGGCGCCCCGGAAATTAGCGATGCCGAATACGATGGGCTCTTCCGGGAGCTGAAGGAGCTGGAGGAGAAATACCCGTCCCTCAGAACCCCCGATTCCCCCACCCAGAGGGTGGGGGCGCCCCTGGAGAGGGGCGCGGGATTTGCCACGGCCCGCCACAGGGTCCCCATGCTCTCCATCGAATCCCTCTTCGGCGAGGGGGAGGTGAGGGAGTTCGACGCCAGGATCAAGCGCTTTCTCTCGCTTCCGCCCGATACGCCGGTGGAATACACGGCGGAGCCCAAGTATGACGGCGTTTCCGCCAACCTGGTCTACGAAAAGGGCCTGCTCGTCCAGGGCCTCACCAGGGGAGACGGCGTCCAGGGGGAGGTGATCACGGCCAACCTCAAGACCATCCGGTCCATCCCGCTCAGGCTCCTGGAGGAGGCCGGGCCTGTCCCTGCGCTGGTGGAGATCCGGGGCGAGGTCCTGCTTTCCAAGGAGAACTTCCGTAAGCTCCAGGAGGAGACGGCGACCACCACGGCCAGGCCTTTCCGCAACGCCCGCAACGCCGTGGCCGGGACTCTCAAGCGCCTGGACCCGGCGGAGGTGGCCGAACGGGGGCTGGAATTCATCTCCTGGGGCGTGGGGGCCCTGGAAGGGGTCTCCTTCGAGACTTACTGGGACCTGATTCATCAGGTCCGCAAATGGGGCTTCAGGATCTCGCCCCAGGTCCGGAAGTGTTCCTCCATCGAGGAGGTGATCTCCTACCACCACGAGATGGAGGGGGTCCGGGAGGAACTTCCCTACGAGATGGACGGGATCGTGGCCAAGGTGAACTCCCTGGAACTCCAGGCCCGCCTGGGGCGGACGGCCCGGAGCCCGCGCTGGGTCCTGGCCTACAAGTTCCCGCCGCGGCGGGCCCGGAGCCGGGTCAAGGACATCGTGGTCCAGGTGGGACGGGTGGGGACCCTGACTCCCGTGGCGATCCTGGAGCCCGTGGACCTGGGGGGGGCCACGGTCCAGCGCGCCACCCTCCACAACGAGGAGATCCTCCGGGAGCGGGACGTCCGGGTGGGGGACACGGTGATCGTGGAACGGGCGGGCGACGTGATCCCCGCCGTGGTGGAGGTGGTGAAGAGCGAGCGGCCCAAGGGCGCCAGGCCCTTCGAGATGCCCGAGCGGTGCCCGGTGTGCGGGGCGGAAACTCTCAAGGAAGGAGCCTTCTACTTCTGCACCAACATCTCCTGCCCGGCCCAGATCCGGGCCCGGATCCTGCACATGGCCCAGCGGCGGGCCCTGGACATCGACCGGTTGGGTCCCAAGTACGTGGACCAGCTCATGGAGGCGGGGCTTTTGAAGAGCCCGGCGGACATCTTCGATCTGCCTTCCAAGAAAAAGGAGATCCTGGCCCTGCCCCGGTGGGGGAAGAAGTCTTTCGAAAACCTGGTGGAGCAGATCGAGCGGGCCAAGCGGCCCACCCTGGCCCGGTTTCTTTTCGCCCTGGGGATCCGCGGGGTGGGGGAGGCCACGGCCCGGGACCTGGCGGCCCACTTCGGAGACCTGGACGCCCTGGCCAAGGCTTCGGTGGAGGAACTCCAGCAGGTGGAAGGGATCGGACCGGAGGTCTCCCGGTCGATCCGGACCTTTTTCGATCTCCCGGAAAACCGGAAGTTCCTGGAGAGGTTGCGGAAGGCGGGGGTGCGGCCCGTCTCTTCGGCTCCTGCGCGTGGGCCCCTGGCGGGGACGACCTGGTGTTTCACGGGCAAGCTGGAGAGCTTCACCCGCGACCGGGCCCGGGAGCTGGTGGAGGAGCTGGGGGGGAAGACGGTGGATTCGGTCTCCAAGAAGGTCACCCACCTGGTGGCCGGGCCTGGGGCGGGATCCAAGCTGGAAAAGGCCCGGAAGCTGGGGATCCGGATTCTGGGGGAGGAGGATTTCCTGGCCCTGGTGAAGAAGGAGGGAAAGACCCTGTAAGGCCGCCGGAGGCGCGTTCGCATTTCCTTGTGAAGAGTCCGCCGGAGCCCGGGCCGCAAATGCATTCCTTTTCTCTTGTGAAGAGTCCGCCGGAGCCTGCGTCGCTTTAGCGACGCGGGCGAACGTCGGACAAGGGAGGAGCCTGGACTCCTGGAAGGATCCGGGACTCATGGGCTCTCCAGGGCACGACCATCGGGAGGCAACGCCTCCCTCGGGCGTGCTCTTCACGGTTTTTTGGGGCGAACGTGGGACAAGGAAGGAGCCTGGGCTTCTGGAGGGATCGGGGGCTCATGGGTTTTCCTGTGCACGACCTTCGGGAGGCAACGCCTCCCTCGGGCGTGCTCTTCACGGTTTTTTGGGATCCGGCTCCAGGG
>JALUZX010000421.1 GCA_027011425.1 Planctomycetota bacterium | reverse complement strand
GAACAGGCCTTCCAGGGAGGAGCCTCCCATGGGGAGGGCGGAGAGAGAGACCTGGACGGAACCCGAATCGGAGAGGCTGAATCCCAGGTCCAGGCGCTGGACGCTCTTGACCAGGCTGAAAAAGTAGTTCACGCCCCGGCCTATGGCCTGGGCCTTCTTGGGGTCTCCCTGGGCGGACATCCGGGCCATCATGGAGATCATCATCTGCATCTGCATGAGGTTGGGACCGAAGGCCGCCAGGGCCTGGGGACCCAGGATGCGGAGGGAAAGATTCTTTTCCGGAAGATCGCCCAGGGCGGGTTCGCCTAACGGGGGGGTCTCTCCCCCCATCATTGCGGCGGAACTCAAAAGGCCGTAGGAGCCTTTGACCAGGGGTTTCACGGGAAGTTTCATCCCTTTCTCGAAGGCGCCCGCGTCCGCCATGGGGAGGGCGACCCAGGGCGGACTCTGCATGCTCTGCGCGAAGAACACGAAGAGGGGTTTGCCTTTGTCCACGCCGCCCAGGTCGTGGTAGTCCTTGAGGCCCGGGATCTCCATGGATGCCGCGTCTTCGCCGAGGGTCTTGGCCATGAAGGACTTGGCCTTCTCCAGCCATCCCAGGGAGGAGACCCGGATGGCGGCGAAGGTGCCCTTGGGGGCGAGATCCGCCGCTTTCTGGGCGGGGACCGCCGGGGCGAACAAGAGGGCTCCAAGGCCCAGGGAGAAAAGGGAGAGTCTGTTCAGGTTCATGAGAAATCCTTTCTGGTCCATTCGTGCGAAGGAGGTTTTACCAGGCTCTTGGGCGGAGAAGGGCGCCTTCCGGCCGCCCCCCGAGCCCGACGAGATCTTCCCTTACGTTCCGGAAGGGGAAGGATTCTAGCCTTTTTCCCGCAAAAGAAGCCAGAGAAAGAGGGGACCCCCGAGAAGGGCCGTAAAAAGGCCCACGGGAATCTCCGTCGGAGCGGCGGCCGTGCGGGCCAGGGTGTCGCACCAGGCGAGCAGGGCCCCCCCGGCCAGGAAGGAACAAGGAAGCAAGGCCCGGTGGTCGGGCCCGATCAGGAGCCGGACGGCGTGGGGCACCAGAAGCCCCACGAACCCGATGGGGCCCGTGACGGAGACGACCGAGGCCGTGGCAAGGGAGCCGGCCAGGAAGGCCCTTCGCCGGGTGCGGGCCGGGTCCACTCCCCGGGCCGAGGCGGTCTCCTCGCCGAAGGCCAGGTGGTTGAAGTCCCGCGCCAGGAGAAGGAGGGCCGCCGAGGAGGGAAGGAGGAGGGGGAGGACCGAGGCGGGCTCGGACCAGCTTCCCACGGTGAGGCCTCCCATGAGCCAGCGGTCCATCTCCACGAGCAGGTCGGGGGAGACGATGTAGCGGATTCCCAGGATGGCGGCGGAGCAGATGAGGCCCAGGGTGACCCCGGCGAGGAGGAGGGTGTCCATCTTGAATCCTCCGGACCGGGTCCGGGCGAGACGGTCCACCAGGGCGACCTCGGCCAGGGCGAAGGCCCAGGCCGCCAGGGCCGGACCGCTCAAAGGGCCGAGACGGGCGGAGAGGGCCGGGATCCAGAGGGCCAGGGAGGCGCCCAGGGCCGAGGCGCCGCTCACTCCGAGCGTGAAGGGCGTGGCCAGGGGATTGCGCAGGAGCGCTTGGAAGGAAGCGCCCGCCAGGGCGAGCCCGCCCCCGGCCAGAAGGCCCAGGATCACCCGGGGAAGGCGCTGGAAGAAGAAGATGGCCCCGGCGGGCCCTCGGCCCGAAAGGGCTTCCTTCCAGTTCAGGGACTCCGCGCCGAAAAGGGGGCAGAGCAGGGCCGCCGAGAGGAAGAGGAGGGCCGCCCCTCCCACTTCCACCGCCAGTCTCCGGCGGGTCAGAGGTCCGCCCTTCACGGCCGGACCTCCCTGGCGGGGCGGCCGGGAAGCACGGCGGGCCGCCCCGAGAGGGGGTGGGGGACCAGAACCAGGCCCGGGCCGTAGGCTTCCTCCAAGGTCTTCTGCTGGAGCACGCTCCCCGGAGGTCCCGAGGCGCGGATGCGCCCCCCCGCAAGCAGGTGGACCCGGTCGGCGAAGAGGGAGGCCAGGTTGAGGTCGTGGGTCACCACGAGCAGGGCCTTCCCCTCCCGGGCGAGGGGTTCCAGGACCTCCATGACCCGGACCGCCATGTGGGGATCCATAGCGGCCGTGGGCTCGTCCAGGAGAAGGTAGGGCCTTTCCGGGGCCAGGACCGAGGCCAGGCGCGCCCTCTGGCGCTCGCCCCCGGAGAGGCGGTTCATGGGGCGGGAGGCGAGCCCGCCCAGTTCCAGGAGGTCCAGGACTTCCCGGACCCGGGCCATCTCCTTGGGCCCCGGCAGGGCCAGGCCCTTCCGCCCAGCCTCCAGGCCCAGGGCCGCGGACTCGGCCACGGTAAAGCCGAAGGCCTCCGTCCCCCCCTGGGGAAGCCGGCCGAGGAGGGAGGCCCTGGCCGCCGATTCCATCCGGTGGACCGGTTCTCCATC
>JALUZX010000420.1 GCA_027011425.1 Planctomycetota bacterium | reverse complement strand
GGCCGGCCGGGGCCCCTGGGTCCCGGCCCAGGCCGGGGAAACCGGGGCTCCCGGGGAAGAAGGCCCGGCTCTGGATCCACCGTCAATTTCCGCGGCGGCGGCAGGGCCAACCTGAACGACCTTCTCAAGAGACTGGGCGCCGGTGGGGCCGCCCGGGGAGGCGGCGGCCTGGGAGGCCTCTTCGGCGGCGGCAAGCGCTGAAGACGCTCGCAGGGGACGCCCGCAGGGCGGCGCGAAGCGACGCCCCGACGGTCGTCCCGCGATTCCCCTCTCTCAGGACATGTAGATGTCCATGATGGTGTTCAACATCTTCAAGGCATCTTCCTTGGGCCTCTGGAAGCTGTTGCGGCCGATGATCGAGCCGAAACCGCCGCCGGCGTGGATGCCCCGGATCTCCTCGTAGACCTCATCCAGGCTTCCCTTGGAGGGACCGCCGGAGAAGATCACGATCCTCCTGCCGTTGAAGGCGGACTGCACCACGTGGCGGACCCGGTCGGCCAGGGTGTCGATGGGGATCTGGTATTTTTCGTAGACCTTCCGGGCCGCCTCGAGCTCCACGTGCTTGGTGGGCGGTTTCACCTTCACGATGTGGGCCCCCAGCTGGCAGGCGATCTGGGCCGCGTAGGCCGCCACGTCCACGGCCGTCTCCCCCTCCTTGGAGAGCTGGCTCCCCCGGGGATAGGACCAGACCACCACGACCAGCCCCACGGACTTGGCCTTCTCCGTCAGTTCCTTAAGTTCCGTATACATGGCGTTCTTCTGCGCCGAACCCGGGTAGATCGTAAACCCGATGGCGCAACACCCCAGCCTGAGGGCGGCCTCCACCGAGGAGGTGACGGCCGGCTTGGGGTCCTTGGTGGTCCAGAGAGATTCGTTGTTGTTGAGCTTGAGGATCAGAGGGATCTTCCCCGCGTAGGTGGAAGCCCCGGCCTCGATGAATCCAAGAGGGGCGGTATAGGCACTGCACCCGGACTCCAGGGCGAGCTGGAAGTGGTAGTGCGGGTCGTAGCCGGGAGGGTTGGGCGCGAAGGAACGGGCCGGCCCGTGTTCGAAGCCCTGGTCCACGGGAAGGATCACCATCTTCCCCGTGCCCCCGAGCTTGCCGTGCATGAGCATGCGGTAGAGGTTGGCCTTGACGCCGGGGTTCTCCGATTCGTACCAGGAAAGAATCTCCTCCACTCTTTCTGTCATCTCTCTGCCATCCTTTTTGCGGTCCAACGGTTCGAGGTATTTCTCAAGTGCCTCCGGATGCCCCCCGGGCCCCTCGGCGATCCCGGGACCGGGAGTTCCCAAAGATAAGGCACATTTTCCCTGAAACAACCTTGGGCCCCTCCAAAAGACCCCGGCCCGGAGGAAATCAGAAATGCACCTCCAAGCGCAGTCCCGCGGCCAGGGCGCCCGGCCTGCTCCTTCCCCCGGGAGAAAGGATGTATTGCAGGTCCGGCTTGAGGGACGCCCAGGGAGAGGCCTGCCAGCGATAGAAGAGTTCCAGGGCCGTCTCCGAGTGCCTTTCGAACCCGGTCTTCCCGCTGAAACGAACCTGGAAGCACCCAAGCCCCGCCACGTCGGCTTCCCTCCCGGGAAGAAGCCCCGTCCACTGGAACCCCCCGCCCAGGTAACGGGCCACCTCGCTCAGCCGGTCCGGGGCCCAAGTCAACTGGACGAAGGTCCCCAAGACACCAGATCCACCTTCTCCTCCCCCATGCCAGACCTGCTGGTCCCAGAACAGGTAGCCCCCATAGGCGTGGTCGTAGTCTTCCCGCATCCCTCCGGCCCTTCCCAAGGGGGGCGTCTTGTCCTTCTTCCACCACCATCCTCCGTGGAGGGTGCCGCCTCCATCTTTGGGGCCGTAATGGAAGGCCGGTTCCGCCAGGAGCAGGGGCCCGTGAAGTTCCCGGAAGGCCGCCGCCGGGGAACGGCCGCCCTTGGGCCTGCTCTGGAAACAACCCAGCTTGAAAGAAAAGCCCCTGAAGGGCTCCAGGAAGACGGCCAGGCCCAGGTCGGGGTCGGGGAAGGTGGGATAGGGAAGGTGGGGAAGGGTCGCGGCCGAGGAGTTCAGGAATTCCTGGGCGTAAACGGAGTGACTGAAATCCCGGGAGGCATCCTGCTTGCCCGCTTTCAACCATATGCGTCCGCCGAGCCAACCCTGCCGGAACCACACCTCGGAAACCTGCTGGAAATCGGGGGCCTCCATGTTGGAAAGGGCCTGGAAGTCCCCGGTGAACCGGGGGGACAGGGTCCGGCCCCGCTCCTTCTGCAAGTGGAAGAAAAAGAGCCCTCCTTTCCAGAGACCCGCCCGGGCCGTGTCCACCCTTCCATAGAGGCTCGCGTCCTGCCGCTCCACCCGGGCGTGGTGCGTGTCCATCCCCCCCCGGAGGTTCCAGAAGATCTCGCTCGTCCAGACTGGATCGAACTGGATCCCCCTCTCTTCCAGGAAGCTCCGGACCCCCCAAGGGTCCCCCAGGAG
>JALUZX010000419.1 GCA_027011425.1 Planctomycetota bacterium | reverse complement strand
AGTCCGCCCAGTCCCCCACCCCTACGACCAGGTCCAGGTCGCCGTCGCCGTCGAAGTCGGCGTATTTCCACTGGTTGGCCCGGACCCGCTTGTCCGCCGGGTTCACGACCGTCCTGGGGTAGATCCTCCTGGACTTCCCGAAGTCCCCCTTCATGAAACCCGTAATCTCCCGGCCCGGGACGAGGACGCGCAAGCCGCCGCGGACGTAGGAGGGCTGGACGTTTTTCAGGGCCGGGCCGAGCCGGCGGGCCGGTTTGAAGAGAGGATCCTTGGCCGGGCCCGAGGCGTTCTCGAAGAAGAAGATCCCGTTGTAGGGCTTGCAGGGACACGAGACCAGAAGGTCCGTGTCCCCGTCGTGGTCGTAGTCCACGGGGATCGGCCACGCCCAGAGGCCGGCGGCCAGGTCCACCGTAAGACCCGGGTTGTTGAATCCGAGTCTCCGCAATCCATGGGGTCCGGCCGGGGGCGAGACGCAGGAGGGGAGAAGGAAGAGGAGAAGGAAGGGGATGATCCGGGAGGGGGTTCGAAGGCCGGCCATGGCTAGGTCCGTTTCCTGGAAAAGAGGGAGTTCAAGAGAGCCGGGGGAATTCCAACGCCCAGGAGGGCGACTGTTCCGACGACGGCGATCAGTCTCGGGTTCCAGGGGCACTCCATCCAGGTCATTCCCTGGGGGAGGTCCCGGGCGAAGGTGGCCCAGGCGATGACGGCCACGCTGGCGGCGACGGCCGCGGCGGCGTGCCGGCTCCGGGCCCCCTTGAAGAGAAGGCCCAGAAGAAAGAGACCGATCACGCCCCCGCCGGCGATGCCGCCGAGCTGCCAGGTCGTCTCCAGGGCCGACTGGACCTGGATCATGGCCAGCCCGGCCGCCGTGCCCAGGAGGCCCCAGAGGAGGGTGTAGAGCCTGAGAAGGCGGATGGACTTCCGGTCGTCCGCGCCGGGACGGAAGAATTTCTTGTAGAAGTCCAGGAGGGTGAGGGAGGAGACGCAGTTGAGGGAGGAGTCGATGCTGCTCATGGCGGCGGCCATGAGGGCCGCCACCAGGATTCCCCTGAGCCCGGCTGGGAACTGGGTGGCGATGAAGTGGGGGAAGATCTTGTCTCCCGCCGAGGCGCCCCGCAGGGCCTGGGGCAAGAGTTCCGGGTGGACCCGGTAGAAGGCGAAAAGGGCGGTCCCGATAAAGAGGAAGAGCAGGGAGAGGGGGATGTAGGCCAGGGCGGCGAACCAGACCGACCGGACGGCTTCGGCGCGGGTCCGGGTGGTCTGGTAGCGCTGGACGTAGTTCTGGTCCACGCCGAAGTTGCGGAGGTTTTCCACGATCCCGAAAAGGAGGACCACCCAGGCCGTGGGAAGGGCCAGGTCGAACCTCCAGGAGCCGAGGGAGAACTTCCCCGAGGCCGAGCCGATCTCCAGGATCCCGGAGATTCCGCCCGGGACGTCCGCCACCAGCAGGACCACGGCGAAGAGGGCTCCCCCCACGAGAATGATCACCTGGACCACGTCGGTCCAGATCACCGCTTCGATCCCGCCCGTCATGGTGTAGAGGGTGACGCCGATTCCGGTGGCGAGGATGATCGAGGCGTGGGACCAGCCCGTCAGGCTGTGGAGAACCAGGGAGACCAGAAAGAGGATCATCCCCACCCGGGCCAGGGAGCCGAACATGAAGCTCAGGCTCCCGTAGACCCGGGCCCAGGTTCCGAACCGCTTCTCCATGTACTCGTAGGCCGAGACCTTCACCTTGGACCGGTAGAGGGGGATGAAAAAGAGCGTGGCCGCCAGGGCGGCGGGAGGAAGGGTGAGGGAGAAGACGAAGGCGTCCCAGTTGGAGTTGTAGGCCTGTCCCGGGTAGGCGAGGAAGGTGACGCTGGAGACGAAGGTGCCGAGGATGGAGAGGCCCACGGCCCAGCCCGGAAGGCGGCCCGAGGCGATCATGAAGCCCGAGGGAGTGGAACTCCTTTTGCGGAAATACATCCCAAGGGCCAGCACGGCGAGGAAGTAGGCGCCTAGGACCAGCTTGTCCGCAAGGAGGAGCCGGGCGTTCATCCGGGGTTCCTTTGGGAGGGGACTGGGTGAATATTCATGCCGCCCATTCTTTGCGAGTCCCGGACTCTATGAAATACCCGGGGAGGGTTCAAGCGGCGCGTTTTCCACCAGGCGGGCCTCATCCCCGTCCCAGGAGCGGAAGGCAGGCCTTCACTCCTTCGAGAAGGTTTTCGGCGGTGAGAAAGGGCTGGATGCCTGCGGCCCGTAACTCCTCCTCCGTGACCCGGGAGCCGTAGCCTGTCCGGACCAGGATGGTCCTGCAACCCGCGGCCTCTCCCGCTTGGAGATCGGTGACCCTGTCGCCGGCGATGAAAGAGGCCCCCAGGTCCAGGTTCAACTCCCGGGCGGCCTCGAGCAGCATGCCCGGGGCGGGTTTGCGGTTGGGGCAATCCTTCCTGTAGGGGCCGATCCCCTCGGTGGGGTGGTGG
>JALUZX010000418.1 GCA_027011425.1 Planctomycetota bacterium | reverse complement strand
CTCGCCCACCAGGGTCCCTCCCAGAATGTATCCCGGGTCCTGCCCTCCTCCCCGGAGTGCGCATACCAGCATCCCCGAAGTGGAGGTCTTTCCGTGGGTGCCGGCCACGGCCAGGGTGGGCCTGGTTCGGGAGAGTTCCCCCAGGGCCTCGCTGAACTTGAGGACATCCAACCCCCTTCTTCGCGCTTCCCGGACCTCGGGGTTCTCCCGGGGAACCGCAGCCGAGGCGACCACGAAGCCCTCCCGGAAATCCAGGTGGGAAGGGTGGTGGCCGAGCCGGAGAGGGATCCCCATACCCTCCAACGTATTCCAGACATCCCCCCTTCGAAGGTCCGAGCCGGTGACACGCGCCCCTCTCTCCTTGAGGTAGGAAGCCAGGCTGGAAAGGCCCGCCCCGGAGATCCCAACCAGGTGGACCCTCACGCCTTCCTGGAACCGCATACCTCGCCCCTCCCTCGGGACTCAAGCTCCCGCCGCCCTCTCCTTCGCGGCCCTTCCCTGTCCGCCCGGGGCCTATGCTACCCCTTGCGGATTCCCCCTTCCACAAGCAGGTCCTCCGCCAGGGGGGCGGCCGGCGCCGCCAGGTCCACCCGGCCCAGGGCCTTTCTCATGGCCTCCAGGCGGCCCGGGTTCCCAAGAAGGGAGGCCACCCGCGGGGCCGCCTCCTCCTCGAGCCGGTCCTGGGAGAGGACCTCCACCCCTCCCTCCCGGGCCAGGGGAGCGGCATTGGCCGCCTGGTGCATGTCCTTGTGCCAGGGATAGGGGACCACCAGGGCGGGGAGACGGGCCGCCGCCACCTCCCCCATGGTCATGGCTCCACCCCGGCAGACGGCCAGATCCGCCGCGGCGAAAGCCATCTCCATGGCCCTGAGGTAGGGAAAGACCTTGGCCCGCACCCCCCCGGCCCTCCAGGCCTCCTCCACATCCTCCTTCATGGCGGGCCCCGAGACGTGCACCACCTGGGTCTCCCTGGGGATGCCTCCCGGAGAGGAGAGCAAGGCCGGAAGGGACCGGTTCAACGCCTGGGCCCCCATGCTTCCTCCCATGACGAGGAGCACCGGTCCGCCCCCTGGATCCAGGCCCAGGCTCTCCAGGGCTTCTTCCCGTGCGGGCAGGTCCAGGAAAGAAGGCCGAACGGGGATGCCCGTGACCTTCCTCCTCCCGGGACGGAAGAAGCGGGCCGTGGAGGGATAGCCCAGGTAGACCTTCCGGGCAAAGGGGGCCAGGAACCGGGTGGTCTTTCCGGGAAGGGCGTTGATCTCGAGAAGGTAGAGGGGCCGGCCCAGGGCCCGGGCCATGAATGCGGCGGGGAGCCCGATCCGGCCCCCCAGGACCAGGACCCCCAGGAGCCGGGAAGAGTCGGCGGCGACCTTGACCCGGAGGAGAGCCCGGGGAAGGCGGGCCAGGACCCGGAAAGGTGAACCTTCCAGGTCCAGGGCGATCCTCTCCCAGGGCGCCCCTGCCAGGACCCGGTCCTCCACGGGGCGCGCGCCCGTCACCAGGAGAGGACGCAATCCTCCTTTGCGGAAAAATTCTTCCGCCAGGACCAGGCCCGGAATCAGGTGCCCTCCCGTGCCTCCGCCGGCGAGAAGAAAGGTTTTCCCCTTCCCTTTCACCTCCCGGCCTTCACCCGGGGAAGGACCCGTTTCCGGAAGGGCAGGAGAATGCGCTGGCCCACCCTGAGGTGCGACCCGTCCCCCAGGGAAGGGTTGGCTTCCAGGATCCAGGGAACGGCCTTGACCGTCCCGTAGTGCCGCAGGGCGATCCTTCCGAGGATGTCGCCCTTCCGCACCGTATAGAAGGAGCCCGCCCGGGGAAGGGGACGAGCCCTCCGCCGGGTCGCCTCCCGGGCGGAAGCGGCCTTTTCGTTCCTCTCCCCGGTCCTCCCTTCCGGAACCCGGGGAAAGCTGGCGAAGAGGGCGGGATCGGAATCCCTGAGGCTGACCCCACCCCCGGTCACGGCCAGGTCCCGTGAGATCTCCGGGTTTTCCCCCCAGAGAGAGATCCCAAGGATCACGACGATCAGGAAACAGAGGGCAAGCACGCCATACCTCTCCACGTTCGCCACGTTTCCTCCCTTCCATGAAAAGAATCCCGCGCCTTTCCCCATCCCGCCGGGGGCCGGAACGCATTGAGCCCGCGCCACGGACCGGAGCAACCCCACCGAACCCAGGGCGAAGCAGAGACTGGACCCTCCGGAGCCGAGCAAGGGGAAATCGATCCCCTTGGCCGGGGCCAGGGCGGTGTTGACCGCCACGTGCGCAAGGGCCTGGAAGAAAATACTGAAAACCGCGCCGAAAGCCACGAGCCCCAGGAAGGGATCCCGCGTCCTCCCGGCCACCTGGAAACCCTGGTAGGCGAAATACCCGATGAGGAAAAGGACCAGGGCGCCTCCCAGGAATCCCAGTTCCTCGCCCACCACCGAAAAGATGAAATCGTTTCCGCACTGGGGCAGGTGGCCCAGCTTC
>JALUZX010000417.1 GCA_027011425.1 Planctomycetota bacterium | reverse complement strand
CCAGACCCAGTTGTCCTCGGGCCTGGACGCCCTGGGGATCTTCCGGTATTTCCCGCCTATGATGTCGTAGAGCCACTCCACCCGGGAGAAATCGATCCTCCACTGGTCGCCGTCTCCCGGCGGGCAAGGTGTATGCCGGGCGTATTTGCGCAGGCCCTTCCAGGGGAAGGCGATCTCCACCGTCCAGGCCCGGTCCGTGTCGGAAGGATCGTTCAGGGTGCCTTCCAGGCGGACCGCAGACCTCAACCCCGGCATGTTGTCCCCCAGGTGCACCGGTCCGCCGTCCCGGTAAGGCCGCTCCAGTGTCAACTCCCAGATCGTATTCAAGGCGTTCATCTCGAACTCGTAGTAGAAATGGTTGTCCCCGTCGGGATCGATGAACACCTCGAAATCGTTGTCGTGGAAGATCACGGCGTTCTTCTTCGTAATCGTCGCCGCCAGATGGGGCTCCTCCAAGCGGGCGGCCACGTAGAGACACTGGTCGTCCCAGAGCATCTTGGCCCGCGTGCGGAAGCGCGGCGCCGGCCGACTCGGCCCCTCGATGTCGGAGAAGTCCTCCGTCCAGGGGACGGCGGCCCAGGAGGGCTCCTCCAGGCTTCCGTCCACCCGGATGGGCCCGGAGGCCCGGTAACAGACGTATCCCCTGGGCGTAATCTTCTTCATCCGGGCCCACTCCGAGGGTTTTTCCCTGGGCCCGGGCGGCGGGCAGGCGCAGGCTGCAAGGAATCCAAGGAGAACGAGGGAGAAGACGGGTCGGTTCCAGGCCATAGTTCCTCCTCTGTTCTGGGCGGGCGGCGGAGTTCCATCTTCCCCCCGACAGGGCGGGGCACAAGAGAAAGCCCCGAAGACCCGGCAAATTCCCTCCTTGACATCCCGGGGAGGGCGGTTTTTTTGTAAGGGGGTTTTTTCCCTGAAACAAGGTCGTCCTCCACCCATTCGAAAGAACATGCTCGAAGTCCACCCAAAAGCGATTCCTCCCCTGGATCCCGGGTTTTTGCCCGCCTCCCTCTGGAACCAGGCCTTCCGCGAAAAAGTCCGCTCCTCAGGAGAGGGGGTTCCCCTGGTGATCGCCCTGGAGAGGGACCAGGGTCGGGTCTCCCACTTCCGGACCGAGATCCTTCCCCACGAGGGTTCCAACGTTCCCCTGAACTTCCGCTACGTGGAACGCCTCCTCAAGACCCTTCTCTGGATCAAGGGAGGATTCAAGGCGACCTTGGCCGGAGGCCACCCCGACCTGGCCGAGGAGATCCGGAAGGCCTACTCCCCGGGGGGCCCGCGGGCTTTCGATGTGGAGATGATGGGCGGCGGAGGCTTCTACGACCCGCCCTTCCAGGTGGAGCACCTCCCCCTGGAGAAGGCGCCGGAGGAGAACGAGACACCCCTGCCCATGGGGGGAAACCTGGAAGGGTGCAGGATCGGCTTCGATCTCGGCGGCTCGGACAGGAAAGGGGCGGCCCTGGTGGACGGCGAGGTGGTCTTCAGCGAAGAGATTCCCTGGGACCCCTACTTCCAGAAGGACCCGGAATACCACCGGGCCGGCATCCTGGACACCCTGGAGCGGTGCGCCTCCCGCCTTCCCAGGGTGGATGCCATCGGCGGGAGCGCGGCCGGGGTCTACATGCAGAACAAGGTCCGGGTGGCATCCCTCTTCCGGGGCGTCCCGAAGGACCTCTTCGAAAAGAAAGTGCGCAACCTGTTCCTGGAAATCCAGGCCCGGTGGGGCGTGCCCTTCGTGGTGGTCAACGACGGAGAAGTGGCCGCCCTGGCGGGCGCCATGGCCCTCGGGAAGGGCGACGTCCTGGGGATCTCCATGGGCACCAGCATGGCCGCGGGATACGTCAACGAAGACCGCAGGATCATGGGCTGGCTCGACGAGACGGCCTTCGTGCCCGTGGACTACAGGGAAGGGGCCCCGGCGGACGAGTGGTCGGGGGACCTGGGATGCGGCGTCCAATACTTCTCCCAGCAGGCCGTGGGGCGCCTGGGACCGGCCGCCGGGATCGAACGCCCCGGCGGGGAGCCTCTCCCGAAATACCTCGTCCGGGTCCAGGAACTCATGTCCAAGGGGGACGAGAGGGCGGCCCGGGTCTACCGGACCATCGGGATCTGTTTCGGTTACGCCCTCGCTTATTTCCGGGACTTCATCCCCTTCAGGAACGTCCTCGTGATGGGCAGGGTCACCAGCGGCGAAGGCGGAAGAATCATCATCTCCGGTGCGGCCGAGGCCCTGAAGGCCGATTTTCCGGAACTCCTGGAAACGATCGGCTTCCACGTGCCCGACGAGAAGACCAAGCGTCACGGCCAGGCCGTGGCGGCGGCCTCCCTGCCCTCGAATAAAAAAAAAGCGGATGAGCCCGGGAAAGGAGGGATGACATGGTCGAGCTGAATCATCCCGCCGCGGACGTCTACGTCCCCGACGGAGTCTCCGAGGAGGAGGCCCTGAGACGGACCACCCACTTGTGCGTCGGCGCCCACCAGGACGACATCGAGATCATGGCCTACCAGGGGGTCGCCGCCTGCTACCAGAAGAAGGACGCCTGGTTCACCGGGGTGACCGTCACCAACGGCTCGGGAAGCCCGAGGGCGGGGATCTACGGGGATTTCACCGACGAGGAGATGATGGCCGTCCGGAGGGAGGAACAGAGGAAGGCCGCATACGTGGGCGGGTATTCCATCCAGTACCAGCTCGGGTATCCTTCTTCCGAGGTGAAGACTCCGCCGGCGGAGAAGGTCGTGGAGGACCTCCACCGGATCTTCCTGGCCGCCGCCCCGCGGGTGGTCTACCTCCACAACCCGGCGGACAAGCACGAGACCCACGTGGCCTGCCTGCTCCGGGCCGTGGATGCCCTGCGGCGCCTTCCGGCGGACAAGCGCCCCGGGAAGGTCCTGGGGTGCGAGATCTGGCGGGACCTGGACTGGCTTCCCGACGAAGAAAAAGTCACACTGGACGTCTCGGAACGCCAGAACCTGGCCGCGGCGCTCATGGGGATCTTCGACTCCCAGGTGGCCGGCGGAAAGCGCTACGACCTGGCCGCCCAGGGAAGGCGGGTCGCCAACGCCACATTCTTCGCCTCCCACGCCGTGGACGAGGCCGAGGCCCTCACCTTCGCCCTGGACCTGACCCCTTTGGTGGAAAGACCCGACCTCTCCGTTGAGGATTTCGCCCTGGCCGCAATCGACAGGTTCAAAGAGGAAGTCCGCCGGACCCTGGGCAAACTCGCCTGAGGATTCCCATTTGGAAAGGATGGAAGTGGGAGTTCCTTCCCGGGACGACGTTCGGGCCGTCGCTTTGCTCCGGCCCTCCGGCGTCCCCTACGCAGCCGAAGACGGCTAAATCGCTCCTCATGGGGCCCCACCTCCGGCGGGAGTCAGGGCCGATTCCAAAAGGGGATGGGTCGAGAAACTGTGCCTTTTTCAAGAGGCGCAGCGGGACCGAAGCGGCAAAAGGGCAAGTCCGCCCTCCGGACCAAGGGCTTGGGTGTCAGCCCCGCCGTATACCCTCGCCGAGCCGCTCCGCACCCTCCCTCGGAGGGGGCGGCGCGGCGAGGGTAGGAGGCGGGGCGGGCCCCAGCCGGCACCTGAGCCCGCCGTTCCCGGCTGAAGGGCTCGCCGGGCTTACAGGATCACCGCCTTCTTGATGTAATCCAGACGGGGGAATTCCTTCTCCAGGTAGGCGTTGCCCTCGCTCTCGATCCGGGGCTGCTGGGGCTGTTCCCCGTATTCGGCGTTGATCTTGTCCACCACGTCCATGCCCTGGACGACCTCTCCGAAGGGGGCGAAACCCATGTCGTCCAGGCGCTCGTTGTCCACCAGGTTGATGAAGACCTGGGTGGTCCTGGTGTTGGGCCCGGCCGTGGCGAAGGTGATCGTGCCGCGCTTGTTGCTTCTTAGGACCGGGTCGTCGGGGATCCTCTTGTTCCGCCACTTGGCGTTCACCTTGGGATCGCCGTTGAGGCCGAACTGGACCACGAAACCGGGCACGACCCGGAAGAACCGGGCCCCGTCGAAGAATCCGCCCTTCACCAGCTCCTTGAACCGGGCGGCTCCCTTGGGGGCCCAGGCGGGGTGGACCTGGATCACGATCTCGCCCTTGGTCGTCTCGAACTTCACCTTGAAATCCTTCCCCGCCCCTCCCCCTTCTTCTCCGCAGGAAGCGAAGAACGCGGCGAAGGCGAAAAGAACCAGCGACAGGAAAAACGGAACACTTCTTTTCATGGTCCTCTCTCTCGATGCTCAAGGGCGCCCCCCGCGGCGCGCCTCCATCCACTCCACGTAACGCCTCACCCCCTCCTCCAGGGAAGTGGGCTCGGCATCGAATCCGGCTTTCCGGATTTTCTCCATCTCCGCCCGGGTGAAGTTCTGGTAGCGCCCGGCCAGGTCGGCGGGCATGTCGAAATACTCGATCACGGGCTCCCTCCCCAGGGCGGCGAAGACCGCCCCGGCCAGGTCGTTGAAGGTCCGGGCCCGGCCGGTGCCGCTGTTGAAGAGCCCCTTCACCCCTCCCTTTTTCCACAACCAGAGCATGTGGTCCAGGCAGTCCTCGACGAAGACGAAATCCCGCATCTGGCCCCCGTCGGGGAGGTCGGGCCTGGTGGACTTGAAGAGCCGCACCTTCCCCGCCGACAGGACCTGGTTGTAGGCGTGGAAGACCACGCTCGCCATCCGGCCCTTGTGGGATTCCCTGGAGCCGTATACGTTGAAGAACTTGAGCCCCGCCCAGGAGGGAGGCTCGGGCCGGCCCGCCCGGGACTCTCTCAAGGCCCAGGCGTCGAAGTCGTTCTTGCTCCTTCCGTAGAGGTTCAATGGCTCCAGCTCCCAGGGGGGCGTCTCGTCGCTGAACCCCTTGGAGCCGTCGCCGTAGGTGGCCGCGCTGGAGGCGTAGATGAAGGGCCTGCCGGCCTTGGCGCACCACTTCCAGAGGGAGCGGGTGTATTCCAGGTTGTTCCGCTTCAGGTATTCCCAGTCCTGGATCGTCGTGTCGCTGCAGGCCCCCAGGTGGAAAATCACTTCCGGCTCGGCTTCCCCCTTCTCCAGGGCCCGGAGAAAACGCTCGTGGCCCATGTATCGAAAAGAGCCGAGCCCCGCCAGGTGGATCACCTTGGCCTCGGGCAGGTCCCGGTCCACGAGCAAAAGGTCCTCCACACCCTCCCCGGCGAGCCTGTGGGCAAGGTTGGAGCCGATGAATCCCGCTGCACCTGTGATCGCGATCATACCGAGAAAGTTAATTCACCCCCCGGGGGGTTACACTTGGAAAATCGCCAATGAAAAGAAAACGGACAACCCCGGCCTGGTGGAAGGCCCTCTTCCTGGTCCCCCTCAACCTGGCGGCCTTCCTGGCCACCGGTGAGGTAGGGCTCCGCCTGGCCGGCCCCGTCTACCTGGCCCGGAGGATGAGCATGGACGCCTTCAACCGGGAGGTGGTGGCTCCCCCGCCCAGGCTTCCCGGGACCCCCCTGCGAGCCCATGCCCGGGGAAAGACCTACGCCTTCCAGGTACGCATCAACTCCTTAGGCTTTCGCGGCCCCGAAGTCGCTCCTCCCTCCCCCGGGACGGTCCGGGTCGCAGTCCTGGGCCGTTCCGTGGCCTTCGGCTGGGGCGTGGCGGAAAGACAGGCCTGGCCCTTCGTGATGGAGCGGCTTCTCGCCGCCAAGGGGGTGTCCGCCCAGGTAGTGAACCTCTCCGTGCCCGCCTGGACCCTGGGGGACATCTACGTGGCGGCCCACCGCTTCCTCTCCCGCCTGAGACCCAAGGTGCTCCTCCTCCCCATCCACCCGGAGGACTTCTACTTCCTCGACGCCATCCTGGGTGAGTTCCAGAAGAAGGCCGCCCATCCGCCCCCGCCCCCGACTCTTCTCCAGCGCCTGGAAGGGAGGTTCCGGGCCTTCCTGGCCTCCCCCGCGGGAAGCGGGCTCTTCCTCAAGGAGTTCCTGGCGAGCACCTGGCTCCGCCTCCAGCTCGCCCTGGAAAAGAGAAAGGCCGAATACGGCGCCCAGGCCCCGGCCCGGCTCGGCCGTGGCGCCCTCTTCCTGGTCCGGGTCCTGGAAGACTTGCGGAGCCTTGCGAAAAAATGGGGCACCAGGATGGTCGTTCTCGACATGGGCGGCTCCGGGCCCCTGGGGGAATTCTGCCGGATGAAGGGCATCGGGTATGTCCAGGCCCGCCTCAAAGCCGCACCCTACAAGCGGCCCCTCACTCTCGGCCTGGGCGATCCCCATCCCAACCCCTTGGGCCACCGGTGGATCGCCCGCCTCGCCGCCCAGGCCGTGCTGGAAGCCCTGGGCCGGAAACGGTAGGTTTTCCCCCGAGCCATTCCCTTCTCCAGGAGGACCATGGGCGCCCTCTCCCTGATCTCCACGGTCACCTTCACCACCCTGGACTGGTTCTGGGTGATCACCTTCCTCGCCCTGATGATCTTCTCGGGGGCCCTTTTCTACCGCCTGGGGAAGCGCTCCGAATCGGATTTCTTCCTGGCCGGCCGGGGCCTTCCCTGGTGGCTTCCCGCCTCGTCGGTCTACGCCACCCACACCGCCACGGACACTCCCATGTGGGTCACGGGCGTGATCTACAAGCACGGCCTGGCGGGGATCTGGTACACCTTCTTCTCCGCCTGGTGCGCGGTCTCGGCCTTCGTCTCCACCCGGATCTTCCGCCGCTCCCTGGCCTACACCCAGGCCGAGTGGAACACCCTTCGTTTCGGCGGCCTTCCAGCCGAACTCCTTCGGGGCTGGATGGCGGGCTGGCAGGTCTTCATGAACATGTTCATCCTGGGCTGGGTGGGCATGGCCATGGGCAAGGTCTGCCACTACGCCTTCGGCTGGCCCCCCTGGATCGGGCTCACCGTCTTCTCCTCGGCCTGCGCCTTCTACGTCCTCTCCGCCGGATACTGGGGCGTGGTGATGGCCGATTTCCAGCAGGGGGTCATCGCCTTCTGCGTCATCCTCATCGTCTCCTTCTGGGGGATCTTCGCCGCCGGCGGCCCCGCGGAGATCGTGGCGAAGCTGGGGGAGATGGGACAGTCCTGGAGGCTCAACCCCTTTCACTTCACCGGTCTCTTCACGGGGGACTTCCCCTTCGCCTGGTTCTTCACCATGCTCTTTATCGCGATTCTCGGGGGCCTCGGCATGGGAACCAGCATCGACTGGTACCCGGAAGCCCAGCGCATCCAGTCGGCCCGAACCGTCCGCGACGCCAGCTACTGCATCTGGTGGGGCACCCTTCTCGGCATGATCCGGAACGCCCTCTGGGCGGCGGCCATCATCGGGTTCTTCGTCCTCTTCCCGCACATCGCCCACCAGAAGGACTACGAGCTGGGCTGGTACCGGATCGGCTTCGAATTCCTCCCGGCCGGAATGGTGGGCTTCTTCTTCGCCGCCATCCTCGCCATCCACCTCTCCACCGTCTCCACCCACCTGAATCTGGGGGCCCTCTACTTCACCCGGGACCTCTACCAGCACTACTTCCGCCCCAGGGCCCCCGAGAAGGAGATCCTCTGGGTGGGCCGGATCGCGACCCTGGTCCTTCTTTTGGGCTCCTTCTTCTACGGAATGATGATGGAGAGGATCACCCAGTGGCTGATCTTCGCCCTCTGGCTCATGGCGGCGGGCATCTGGCTCCCCAACGTCCTCCAGGTCCTCTGGTGGCGTTTCAACGGCTGGGGCTACCTCTCCTCCTGGATCGCCAACCTGGGGCTCAGTTGGTTCGTGGTCTGGATCCTCCCCCACCAGCTCGGCCTCCCGGAAGGCCACTGGTTCCGGCAGGACTACACCCAGTTCTGGGTCCTCATGGCTCTCGGGGCCCTGGTCTTCCTTCCCGTCACCTTTCTCACCAAGCCCGAGAAGATGGACCACCTGGTCAAGTACTACGTCATGTCCAGGCCCCTGGGCTGGTGGGGGCCCGTGCACCGGGAGGCGGTCAAGAGGGGCCTCCTTCCCTCGAAGGAGGCTCGATCATGACCTGGATCCGGCGGACCTGGACCCCCGCCGAGGCGGACGACTGGACCAAGGAGGACGTGATCACCATGGCGGCCTCCACCCTGGCCTACATCACCCTCACCATCGGCTTCGCCCTCTCCTGTTTCCTCCTCTGGTACGGCTTCCTCACCCTGGCGGCGGGGATCGTTCTCACCGTCTTCATGCACTGGGTCATCGACCCCAAGCTCAAGGTCATCTCCTCGGAATACGAAGCCCAGCAAAAGAAATACCTGCTGGAGCTGGAGAAGAAACTGCGCTGGGAGGAGGATTGATGGACAAGTCCTACGCCATGGTGATCGGCATGACCATCGCCTACGCCGCCTCCTTCGCCGGCCTGATCCTGGCCTGGATCTACTACAGAAAACAGCACCGCAAGGGGGAGAAGAAATGATCCCCCCGGCCCTCCTCGCCGGGATCCACCCTATCGGCGCCGCGATCTTCGGCTGGATCGTCCCCGGCGCCGTCCTGGTGATCTCCTTCACCCTGACCTGGCTCCTCTACAGGCACTACGCCAAAAAGATCAAGTAGGGATTACCCCTGTTTTCACACCGGCGGAAATGGATGTCGCCAGGGAGCAATGATCACAGGCTTCCCCCCAGGAAGGCCTGGAGGAGGGCGGCGGCTTTCCGGAGGGTTCCCTCTTCGGGAAGGGGGACCTTGAGGTAGGCCTTCCCCGTGGAGGGGTCTTTTTCGAGGGCCGGGAG
>JALUZX010000416.1 GCA_027011425.1 Planctomycetota bacterium | reverse complement strand
TTCCCGCCCTCTCCCCCCGCCTTGGCTCCCAGACCACCACACCCGACGATCCCAGGCGGGTCCTGGTCCTCTACTCCCAGGGCTGGCCCGACGCCAACGGCGACGGCGTGGGCGATTCCAAGGAAGTGGCCCTCTACTACGCCAAGGCCCGGGGCGTGCCAGCCTCCAACCTCCTGGGGCTCCCCCTTTCGGGGACGCGCCGCTACTGGTCCGGAACCAAGGGATGGGCCGAATTCCACGACAAGCTCGTAACCCCCGTGAAGAAGGCCCTCAAGGTCCTGGGCCCGGCCAAAATAGACACTCTCCTTTTTTGTTACGGCGTGCCTTATTACATCTACACGCCCTTGACCAACCGCAGGCTCCGGGCGGTGGACAGCCTCATGGCCGTCCCCGACCGGCTCGGAACCCGAACCTCCTGGCCCCTTCCTTCCTGGTGGTACTCCAATACGTACCTTGAACTCTCCCCATCCGTTCCCCCGGACCTGGGGCGGTTCAACCACGGGACCTTCTCCTTTTTCGGGGCGCATCTCTACTTGAATTGCAGGATCGACGGGCCCACCCCGGAGGCGGCCAAGGACCTGGTGGACGGGGCGATCTACGCGGAGAAGCACCTGGGCAAGGGCCGGGGCTACATCCGGGGCCGGGCCTACGTGGATACCCGGTATGGGTATTTCTCGGACACATTCCTCAAGCAGAACTACCCCTTCGGGTATTCCACATACAAGTCGGCCGACGAATGCATGGCCTTTGGAAAGTTCTTCCCCCCCGCCGTGGGGCTCCCCACCTTCTGGGAGGCCGGCGGAAAGGAGATCGGCGAACAAGGCGCCAGGTGGCGGGACGGGTCCCCGGCCCTCACCGCCCCGAGGGCCCTTCTCTACGGAGGGTGGTACAACTACAACCAGTATCACGACGTCTGGGATTGGCTCCCCGGCTCCATCGCCTGCGACCTGAACAGCAATTCCATCAGGAACTTCCACAAGGCGAATCCCGGGACCTTCCTGGGTTCCGCCCTGGCCCGGGGGCTGACGGCGGGAAGCGGGGTCGTGGGAGAGCCCTACCTGTCCGGCCACCCCAGGCCGGAGGTTCTTCTCTACTACGTGACCCGGGGCTTCACCTGGGCCGAGGCATCCATGGTCTCCGACCCGGCCCTCTTGTGGATGAGCGTCCACATGGGCGATCCCCTGTATACTCCCTTCCGCAAGGGATCCAAGCGGTTCCCCGACCACACCCGGCCCGGCGCCCCCCTGGTGAAGGTGGTCGCGAGGAAGGGAACTTCCGCCGTCCTGGACCTGGGGATTCCCAGGAGGCCCGCCGACCCTGACCTCTGCGTCTTCCAGGTGGACTACGGTCCCACCCCGGCCTTGGGCTCCCGCGTTCCCTTCGGGAAGGCCTACAAGGGCGAACTTCCCGTGACCCTCTCCAACCTGCCCGACCTTCCCGGGTTCTATTTCCAGGTGGAAGCCCGTGATCCCGCCGGGCTCTCCTCCAAGAGCCCCATCCTGGCCCTGTGTCCCCGTCCCTTCCAGGCCGTAGACGTCCGGGCCTCCGTCTCGCCGGCGACCGTGCCCTACGGCAAACCCTTGACCGCCCGGTTCGCCGTCTCCGCCCTTCCCGGGCTCACAGGGCTGAAATCCTTCAAGATCGAGATGGAAGGCATGGGATCCAGGTTCGACCTGACCCAGCCGGTCCTGGCCTCGGGCACGGAAATCTCCCTGGGTCCCAAGGAGGAGACCCTCCTCTTCGCCCTGAAAGCCCCGGCCCTTCTCCCGCCTGGAAACTACAAGTTCCACATCCAGGCCTCCACTTCCTCCGGCTTCTCCAAGTTCGCCGCCCCGTTCACCGTCCAGTAGAGCCCTTCACCGGTGCAGAGAACGTCAAGGGATGGGGCCCTTTCTTCCGATCTGAAAAGGGTCCCCCGGGGAGAAACCTCGACCCCAAAGAAGGGGGATGGTGGTTTCCACAGGCAACTTAGGTTCTGGCAGGGAAGAGACCCGGCATGGACGCGGAAGAACGGGAAATCCTGGACGCCTTCCTCGAGGAGGCCGGGGAGCATCTTGCCGACATCGAGCAGGACCTGCTTCTCATCGAAGAAAAGGGGAAGGACGTAGACGAGGACCTGGTGAACAAGGTCTTCCGCGCGGCTCACAGCATCAAGGGAGGCGCCGGTTTCCTTGGACTCGATGTGGTCAAAACCCTCTCCCACAAACTGGAGAACGTCCTCGGCATGATCCGGGCGGGGGAACTGGTCCCCACCCCTGAAATCATCGACACCCTTCTTAAGGGCTTCGACAGGCTCACCTGGTTGATCCGGAACGTGGAGGAAAGCAACACCGCCGACGTTTCGGAGAACATCACGGCCCTGGAAGAGATCACGGCGGGTGATTCGGGAAGCCCGAAAAAAAAGAAGAAAAAGAAATCCTCCCAAGGAAAGGCGAAAAAAAACCGGGCAGAGAAACCCACCGAACCTTCCCCCCC
>JALUZX010000415.1 GCA_027011425.1 Planctomycetota bacterium | reverse complement strand
GAAGGGACCGGGACCCGGTCCCTTCTCCCCCCCTCACGGCCCCCACCTGTTCAGGGTTGAGCTTGAACTTGACGGCGAAGGTCTGTGCCTTGTGGCCCACCACGTGGGGGGCGCTCTTCTCGCCGATCTCACCCAGGCTCCCTCCCAGAGTGTTTACGATGGCCCCGGGGATGGCCTGGGTGATCTTCTTGCGGACCAGGTCGATGTCGTGGGGTTCCTTCAGGACGATCCGCATGGATGCGCCGCCCGTGAAGTCGATGCCCAGTTTCGTGTGGGCGTCGGTGTCGAGAAAGATGAAGAGTCCTATGGCCATGGCCGCCGCCGAGAGGCTCATGGCCGCCTTTCGGTAGGAAAGGAAGGGGAAGTTGGGGTTGGTGAAGATCCGGCCCATCTTCAAGCGGTCCTTCAGGATTCCGAACTCCAGGAGGAGGTGGAAGAGGACCTTGGAGACCACCAGGGCGGCGAACATGGAGGTCAGGATGCCGATGGAGAGGGTCACGGCGAACCCGCGGATGGGCCCGGTGCCCACCTGGTAGAGGATGATGGCCGTGATCAGGGTGGTCACGTTGGCGTCCACGATGGTGGAAAGCGCCATCTGGAAGCCGTTCTTGATGGCCTGGATCAGGACCTTCCCCTTGTCCTGCTCCTCCCGGATACGCTCGAAGATCAGGATGTTTCCGTCCACGGCCATACCGACGGTGAGCACGAGACCGGCCAGGCCGGGGAGGGTGAGGGTGAACCGGAAGAGCGCCATGGCCCCCATCAGGTAGGTCATGTTCACAAAAAGTGAGATCACCGCCACGATGCCGGCCAGGCGGTAGAAGAGAAGCATGAAGAGGACCACGAAGGCGCCGCCGACGATCATGGAAAAGACGCCCGTGCGGATGGCCGTCTCCCCAAGCGTGGGGCCGAGAGTGGATTCGCTCTCCAGGATGGGCTTCACCTTCAAGGCGCCGGTCTTCAATGTGATGATCAGGTTTCGGACCTCTTCGCCGGAGAAGCCCTTGGATCCGCCAGTGATGATTCCCGACCCGGGGAGGCGATCCTGGATGATGGGGGCGCTCCGGCACTTGCCGTTGAGGATGATGGCGAAAGGCCTTTGCTTGTTCCGGGCGGTGAAATCGGTGAACTCGGCCTTCTTGGACTCCTTGAGTTCGAAGGCCACCGCCGGGAGGCCGAAACGGTCCTGGGTCTGGCGGATCTTGCCCGCCTTCAGGTCCTCGCCCGTGAAGTACACCTCCGTGAGGTCCACGGGGATGTAGCGGGCCAGGGCCTTCTTGACCTCGCCCGTCTTGGGATCCTTGTACTGGATCGGGACGCGGACCTCGCTCGTGGCCGGGTCGGCCTTGGGAGCCATGGGGATCCAGCGGATCTTGCCGGGCTGTTTGGGTCCTCCCTTGTCGGCGGGAAGGGAGTTGAAGACCGAGATGTTCTCCGGGTCCAAGCCGACGAGTTGCTGGTTCTCGGGCTTCTTGAGCCAGTCCTCGAGGCGCCTCTTTTCCTCGGGAAGGTCGAACTTCTTGTTCGAGTCGTCGATGACGAGCCGCCACTCCAGCTTGCCCAGCTGCTGGATCCGGTCCCGGACGGGCTTGATCTCGCTCTCCTGCTTGCCGGGAAGCTCGATCAGGATCCGGTCGTTCCCCTCGGGGTTGATGTTGGCTTCCAGGACGCCCTGGGGATCGATCCGGTTCTGGAGAATCGTGACCGTCTCAGTCAAGACGTCCCTGTTGGACGTGTTGGGGTCGATTTGTCCGCTCTTTCGGGCGGCGTCGATGTCCAGCCGGTAGACCAGCCGGGCGCCTCCCCTGAGGTCCAACCCCAGCATCACCCCCCAGTCCAGCCAGAACCATAGGGCCATGGCCAGGAGGGCCACGATGAAAACGACCTTGCGCCAGGCGTTCTCGACCATGCTTTCAAGGACTCCCTGTCTCGAGAAGCGCCCGGGGGTCCCCGGCGCTTCCTGTCCACACTAAGAGGCCGGGACGGAAGGTCAGGCCTCGACCTTCGTCGTCGTTTCTTCGTTTTCCTTGGGCCGGCCGGCCTGGGCGGTCTTTCCGCCCTTTCCCTTGCGGGCTCCCACCAGTTCCTTGACCTTGGTGGCCTTCCCCACCCGGTCGCGCAGGTAGTAGAGGCGGGACCTGCGCACCTTGCCCCGGCGGGTGACGTTCACGTCCTTCACCCGGGGGGAGTGGAGGGGGAAGATCCTCTCCACGCCTTCGCCGGCTACGATCCTCCGGACGGTGAAGGTGCCCCGCACCCCGCCTTTCTTGATGCGGATCACCGTTCCCTGGAAGATCTGGATCCTCTCCTTGTTCCCTTCCTGGATCAGGTAATGGACCTTGACCGTATCGCCCACCCGGAAGGAGGGAAGGTCCTTCTTCATGTAGTTTCCTTCCAGGATTCTCACGGGATGATTGGGGTCCATGGCTTCAACCCTCTCGTCTTTCTTCAGGATTATTCGTTTCTTTCGTTACG
>JALUZX010000414.1 GCA_027011425.1 Planctomycetota bacterium | reverse complement strand
GCACTTTGGGGTCGGCCAGGATCCTCTCGGGCCGGGAAGGAGACAGACCTTCTCCTCCCAGCCCCCCCCGGCCCAACCAGGAGAGGACGACTTCCAGGTCCCGCCGGGTTCGAACCCGTTCGATCCTCGTGCCTGTCATGGCCGGCGCTCTCTCTCGGGAGAAAAGGGCCATTTTCCTCAAACCCCCATGGTTGACAACCTTTGCGAAGAATTCCTAAGATTTGCATTCCTGACCCGGATCCTTCAGGTAGGGGCCGGCCACGGCCGAACCTGGTGGGGTCCTCCGGGTCTACATTGTGGAGCCCGGGAAGAAAGTGGGGTCTCCCCACTTTTTTTTCGTCTCCCGGAAAAGAGCCCGCTGGGTGCGAACATGGGACTGGAAACTGAAATCCTCCGGTACATCGAGGTTCTCCACAGGGAGAAAGACATCGACAAGGAAATCCTCTTCGAGGCTCTCGAAGAGGCCTTGGCGGCGGCCATCCGCCGGAAATACGACCTGGACGAGGAAGTGGTGGAAGTCCACATCGACAGGGAAACGGGGAAAGTCCAGTCCGATTTCGAATTGGACCTGGCCGACCTGGGGCGGATCGCCGCCACAACGGCCAAACAGAGGCTCCTTCAGAAACTGAGGGAAGCCGAAAGGGACGTGCTCTACGAGGACTTCGAGTCCCGCATGGGCACCTTGGCCAACGGGACGGTTCAGCGCTTCGAAGGAGACAACGTGGTCATCTCCATCGGCAAGGTGGAGGGCATCCTCCCCCGCAAAGAGAGGGTGAGGGGAGAGAACTACCACGTGGGAGACCGGATCCGGTGCCTGGTGAGGGAAGTCCGGAAATATGGACCCAAGGTCAAGGTGGTCCTCTCCCGGGCCAACCCGGACCTGGTCAGGCGCCTTTTCGAACTGGAAGTGCCGGAGATCGCCGACGGGATCATCGAGATCAAGTCCGTCGAACGGGAACCGGGCTACCGCACCAAGCTCGGCGTTCTTTCCCACGACCCCAAGATCGACTGCGTTGGGGCCTGCGTCGGGGTCCGGGGAACACGGATCAAGTCCATCATCGACGAACTCAACGGGGAGAAGATCGACGTCATTCCCTGGGACGACGACCCGGAGACCTTGATCGTCAATGCCCTCAAGCCGGCGACGGTCTCCTCCATCACCCTGGACAGGGACAACCGGAAGGCCCTGGTGATCGTCGACGAAGACCAGCTCTCCCTGGCCATCGGCAGGAGAGGCCAGAACGTCCGCCTGGCCTCGCGTCTGGCCCGGTGGGAGATCGACATCATGACCCGGGAACAATTGGAGGCTTCCGCCGGGGCCGGGCACGCCTCCCCCCCACAGGAGGAAGAAAGCGCCGGATCGGAGGAAGCCGGTGTGGAGGGGATGGCGCCCCAGGGCTCCATGGGGGATGATTCCCCTCTCCAGAACGGCGCCGAAGGGGATTCCTCCCGGGAGGGGACCGAATAGGCCCACCCTCTGCGGGGGTGCCCCTGCATCGGGAAACAAACAAAAAGACAGGAACTGGTCTTCCCCTCTCCACGGAAAATGGAGAGGGGAAGGGAACGGAAGGGGTGAAAGCCCCGATCATGCGAAAGCGCGGGTGAAACGTTGGCGAAGAAGCGTGTCCGTGATCTTGCCAAGGAAATGGGCAAGACCAGCCGCGAGATGGTGAAGATCCTCAAGGAATTGGGGTTCGACAAGGTCAAGACCGCCCAGACCACCCTGGACGACGCCGACATCATCCAGATCCAAGCTCGTCTCGAAGTCTACGGGATGATCCCCTCCGCCAAGGAGGCCCCTGCCGGGGAGTCCGCCAAGGCCAAGAAAAAGGAAAAGGCCGAAGAAGCCTCCGTGGCCGTGGAGTCTCCCGAAGCACCCCCCGAAAAAGAGGCGCCCGCCAAGGTCGAGGAGGAAAAGGCAGCTCCCGCCGAGACTGTTCCTCCCGCCGCGGAAGAGGAGGCTCCCCGGGAAGCCGCCCAGGCGCAGGTCGAAGAGAAAGCCCCCACCGCGGGGGAGGCGGAGAGCGCGGGCCAAGAAGCCCCCCAGGAAGGGGCAGCCCCTTCCCAGGCCCCCAAGGTGGAAGAAACGGTCGAACAGCCTGGAGAAGAGAAGGTCGCCGAGATGGGCGCGGCCCAGGCCGCCTCAGGATCCTCCCATGCCCCGGCCGCCAAGGCGGGCGGGTCCGCCCGGGCGGAGGCGACCCAGAAGGCCGAGACTCCCCCCGCCAGGCGAAGGCTCAGGCCCAAGAGGAAAGGGGCCCAGATCCTGGGAAGGATCGAACTTCCCCAGGATGTGCGAAAGGATGCCGCCCGCCGGTCCCGGCCTCTCTCCGAAGTGGAGGCCGAAAGGAACCTGAGAGAGAGGGCCCTCCAGAATATCCGCACCCGGGCGGCCCGCTCCCCCGTTGGAGGCGGGAGAGGCGAGCCCCATCGCGGGCGTCACGGTGCAAGCCGGGGCGGAGGGGGCGCCCGGGTG
>JALUZX010000413.1 GCA_027011425.1 Planctomycetota bacterium | reverse complement strand
TCCAGGTGGGTCCGGGCGAGCTTTCCTGGTTCGCCGGCAAGGACCTGACCTTCGCCTTCGTCACGGCGGACAATCTCTCCACCGTATCCAACGCCGAGACCGTGTTCGTCAAACCCTAGGGGCCGCTGTAGGGGCCGTCGGAGGCCGGGCCGCCTGAGGGCGGCTCGGCCGAACGTCGGCCCGGAAGGTTCCGGGAACCCCGAATCATCCTCCCAGTGTAATTCGGAAGGTCGGACCCCCATCGCGGGACGACCGCCGGGGCCGACGCAAAGCGCCGTCCCTGGGGCGTCCCCTACGGCGTCCCTTGGGGGCGGGAATCAGGCGGGCGGATTTTCCAGGAGGACTGCCCCGAGCTTGTCCCTGAGGAGGTAGAGCCCGTCGGCGGCGGCCCTGGCTTCCTCCAGGACGGGCCGGACCGTTTCGATCGCCCCGGGCCGGACGCCCCTAAGAACCCGTTCCGCCCGGGCGGCCACCTTCAGCAGGGACTCCCTGGCGTAGACTTCACCGAGGGTGGGAATCCAGTGTCCTTCCGGGTCGCCGGATTTGCCGCAGGCCGCGGCCAGGGCCCGGGATGCCTCGGCGAAGGCCGCCATCTCGCCCATGAGCCAGACCAGGTCCTGGCGGGCCGTGAGAGGTTCCTCCCCGGCCTCCTCCAGGCGGGCCTGCTCCAGGGTGGCGTCGATGACTTTCCAGGCGAGAGCCGCCGTCCTGCCTCCCGAGGCGCCGTATTTTCCGGCCCCTTCCTCCACCTCCGGCGGGGCGGCCGTTCCTTTCTTCTGGAATTCCTTGAGAACCTGGAGGGCGATCTGCTCCCTCTGGATCTGGTTGGTTCCCTCGTAGATCTCCAGGATCTTGTGGTCCCGGACCATCTTGGGGAAGGGGGTCTCGTTCATGTAGCCGAAGCCGCCTGTGCTCTGGAGGGCGTCCAGGGTGATGCGGGAGGCCTCGCTTCCCATGAGCTTGGCCATGGCCGACCAGGCTGTCACGTCTTCCCGGGTTCCCTGGTGGATCTTCCGGTCCACCCGCCGGGCCCCTTCGATCACCATGGCCCGGGCTCCCTCCACGGTGAGCCACATGTCCACGAACATTCCCCGGAGCCCCAGGTACTGGATGATGGGCTTCCCGAACTGGATCCTCTGGTGGGCGTATTTGAGGGCCTCCTCGAAGGCGGCACGGGCCAGGCCGATCCCCATGGAGCCGATCATGGGCCGGGAGGCGTCGAAGACGCCCATGGCGTGGAGGAAGCCCCGGTTGGGTTTTCCTCCCACGATGTTCTCGGTCTTCACCTCGAAGCCGTCGAAGAGGATCTCCCGGGTCTCCGAGGCGTTGATGCCCATCTTGTCGAATTTCTTGGGGAAGGAGATTCCCGGCGGGAGGTTCTCGGGATCCACCTCGGCGATGAAGCAGGTCATGCCCCGGGGGCCGCGGCTGGGATCGGTGAGGGTGAAGATGGTGTAGATGCTCGCCACGCCGGCGTTGGTGATGAAGGTCTTCTGGCCCGTGACTTTCCAGGTCTTTCCGTCCGGCTCCGGGCGGGCCACGGTCTGGATGCCTCCCACGTCGCTGCCCGCGTTGGGCTCGGTCAGGGCGTAGGCCGCCACGGCCCCTTCGGCGATCTTGGGGAGAAACTTGGCCTTCTGCTCGTCCGTCCCGAAAAGGTGAAAGGGGTCGCTGCCCAGAGAGTTGGCCCCGATGGCCGTGGCCACGCCGGTGCATCCCCGGGAGAGTTCCTCGTAGACCAAGGCCGCCTCCAGCATCCCCATGCCCAGGCCCCCGTACTCGTCGGGAATGCCCATGCCCAGGACCCCCAGTTCGCCCATGTCCTGGTGGACGTCGTGGGGATACTTGCCCTCTTTGTCCAGCTCCTCTCTCCGGGGAACGATGTTCTCCTCCGTGTAGTCCCGGATGGTCTTGCGCAGCATGAGCTGCTCTTCCGAGAGGTCGTACATCTTCTGGAACTTGGAATCCTGGATGATCATGGCTCCTCCATGGGATCCTTGGGGACGGCCTGTCGTGCAAAGTCGGGCATTTTGCCAAGCTGTTTCCTCAATCCAAGAAGAAACCGCCCGGAAAGGGGCCTAACTCTCCCCCTGCTTCTCCTTCCGCCGCCAGGGGATGTCTCCCCGGCCGGCAGCCTGGTTCAGCCGGCGGGCCAGGACGAAGAGGTAGTCCGCCAGGCGGTTGATCCAGGCCAGCACCCAGGAGGGAAAGCCTTCCTTGTCGCCCACGCCCACCAGTTCCCTCTCGATGCGCCTGCACTGGCTTCGCACCACGTGGCAGACGGCGGCCCCGGGAGAACCCATGGGAAGGATGAATCCCTCCAGGGGGGGAAGGTCCCGGTCCAGCTCGTCCATCCAGGCCTCCAGGTCGGCGACCGATCCTGGGACGTCCTTGGGTGGGACCCCCGAGCCGTGGGAGACGGCCGACCCGGCTTCCATGGCCCAGGTGACGAGGCCCTCGAACCGGGCCGGGTGGGGGGGGG
>JALUZX010000412.1 GCA_027011425.1 Planctomycetota bacterium | reverse complement strand
CCCCACAGTCATCTCCTCGGCCCGGAGCACCTCCATGCCCTTCCTCGGGCCCTCCCCCGTCCTGAGGCGCACTCTTGGTCCCCGGTCCCTGGAGATTGGGGGTTTCTCCAAGGGCTCCATCCGGGCGAGCCGTTTGAGCCTTCCCTTGGCCTCCCGGCTTCGCTGGCCGTAGTGGTAGCGCCTGTAGAAATCCTCCTGCTTGGCCCGGAACTCCTGCTGTTTCTTCCACTCCTTGAGGCGGTGGGAATCCTCCCGCTCCCTGGCCCGGACATATTCGGAATAGTTTCCTTTCCAGCGTTTCAGCCTGCCCCGCCCCACATCCACGATGGACCGGGCCACGCTGTCCAGGAAGGCCCGGTCGTGTGAAACGACAAGAAACGTATAGGCCCCCGAATTGAGCAGTCCCTCCAGAAACTGGATCCCTTCCAGGTCCAGGTGGTTGGTGGGCTCGTCCAGGAGAAGGAGGTCCGCACCGGCGAGAAGCACCGAACCCAGTTGGACCCGGGCCTTCTCCCCGCCGGAGAGGTCTTCCACGGGCCGATCCAGGTCCGCCGCGGGGAACCCCAGTCCCCCCAGGACCTGCTCCACCCGGTGGGGGAGAGAGTGTCCACCCAGAACTTCGAAGCGCTCCTGGACCCGGGCGAGTTCGGCATGGAGGGTCTTGTTCTCAGGGTCCCGGCCCAAGGCCTCGTGGATCTCCTCCAGCCTCTTCTCCAGGGCCGCCACGCCCTGGGATCCGGCGAGAGCGGCCTGGCGGACCGTCATGCCTTCCTCGAAGACCGGGACCTGGCTCAAAAATGCGATTCTCAGGTTTCGCGCCGCCCGCCGGGAGCCTTCGTCGGGCCGGTCCCACCCCGCCACGAGGCGCAGCAGGGTGGTCTTTCCCGAGCCGTTGGGCCCCACCACTCCGATCCGGTCCCCCCGCTCCACCTGGAGATCCGCCCCTTCCAGGACCGTCAAGTCTCCGAATCGGCGGGCCGCTTTTTCCAGGAGGACCAGGGTCATGATCCCAGCTCCCTCAGGACCATCTCCTCCACCGACTCCCCGCAAACCCGGGAGAGGCGGAAAACCTGGGCCCGGGTGATCTTCTTGGAATCCTCCAGCCAGGGGCTCCACCCATACCGGTCCGCCAGGTCCCGGAATCTCTCCTCGATGGAGACCACCCGGTCGTGGGCCACCATGGCGTCCGCCACGGAGACGGCATGGTCCACCCAGGTGAGGGGGCGTGAAGGAAAGACCCGGAAGATCTCCTCCACCCAGGGGCGGTCGATTCCCGGGGAGGTCCGGAGCACCCGCTTCAAGCTCCTACCCTTGAGCCAGTGGCTCAGAGCCGCCCGGGCCACCTGGGGCTCGCCCACTTCCTGGAGGATGCGCCATCCTTCCCAGGGATGGCGGACCCCCTGGTCCACGGAGCGGCCGATGTCGTGGAGAAGGGCCGAGACCTCCAGGAGTTCCGGGTCGGCCACATCTTTCAGGCACCTTCCAAGAAGAACCGCCACGTCTCTCACCTTGAAGGAGTGGCGCACCCAGGTCTCCTCCATACTTCCCTTCCGGAGGAGAAGCTCTTCCCCTTCTTTGGGGGTCACCCCTGGGCCTCCAGGAACTGGTGGGCCTTTTTCAGGACCCCCCGAAGGTCCTCGTGCTGGAGCACAGCCAAGGCCGTATCCAGCCCCGCCCAGACCTGGGCGTCGTGCTCCTCCGAGCGCCGGATCTCCCCGCCCTCCAGGCGGGCCAGGAAATAGGTGACCCCCTTGGTCCGAGGCCCTCCGCCTTCGTCCACCTGGTAGGTAATCTCCGCCTCGAACCCGGGAAGGAAGGCCAGCCGGGCCTGAGGCCCCAGTTCCTCTTCCAGTTCCCGCCGGGCCGCCTCCTCAAGACTTTCCCCGGGTTCCACGTGTCCCTTGGGCGGGGCCCAGGTCAAGTGCCGGGCGTTTCTCAAAAGAAGGTATTCCGGTCCTTCCCCCCGGTCGCGGAAGACCACGGCCCCCGCGGCCTTAACCACGGAGGGGGGAATTCCGTTCTTTTTCGCCCTGTCGCCGTTCATGGATCCTCCCGGTTCTCGGGAACACTCAAAGACCTCGGGACTTTCCCGTCAACACATCCGGGAATCGTGACCTCCCGGAAAAAAGGAGGACGAAAAGAGTGAACCCCAAGAATGGCAAGAATGGGGAGAGACACCAGTGAATGCCCTGAAAAAATCCCTCTTCCTCCTCCTTTTGGGAGTGCCGCCGCCTGTCCCGCCCCACGCCGGGACATGGGGGACGGGCCCCATGGAGATGGAAGACCTGGGGCGGGAACTTTCCTCTCTCCTCGAGGCGGGCCGCAAGGTGGAAGCGGAACGTCTCGCCCGCAATGCCCTGGAGAAAGACCCTTTCCTTCCAGGCCGGCTCCTCCCCCTCCTGGAACCAGGACGCAGGGGCCTGTTCTTTCTCCTGGGCCGGTCCCTCCTCTTCCTGGAAGAGAAAGGCCGCCCCACGAGAGACCTGGTCACCGCCCTTCTCGTCCGGGCAAGTGTCGATCCCAATCTGGCAGGGACCGTCTCGAAGCTCCTGGCCCAGGGGCCCTTCCTGGAGCCCTGCCACGGGGACCTGGTGGTCCACCTATTCCGGGCCTCCCGAGGGGATCCGCGGCACAGGGCGGGAAAGGCTCTCATGGAAGCCCTCCTGGACGGGGAGGTCGGGCGCCGGGACCCGCTGCTGGCCTTCCTCTTTCTCCAGGACCGGGACCCCCTGGTGCGGGCCATGGGGGCGGCCCGGTTGGCGCGTGTTCGGGGGGGGTATTACGCTCCCCTAGCTTCCCTTGTGGCCCTCCGGGAAAAGGACCCCCAGGTCCTTCGCGCCCTGGCCCAGGGCGTGGCACTCTCCCCCCTCCCCCTGGGAAAAAAATCGCGGATCCTCCTCCATGTGGTCCGGGCGGCCCCCGGAGTGGACGCCTTCCCGGCCTGGCATCTCCTGCAAGACAAGTGACGGTTACGGCACAAGCGACGGTCACGACAAAAGTCCCGGGCTCTCGAAAAACCCAAAAAATTCGTGACCTTCCCCCAGGTTGAGAAGTCGTGTAGCCCCCGAGTTCAAGACCAGACAAGGCTCCCGTCGCGCCTGCCGCCAAGCAGCCTCCCCTGACTTCCACCAGCCATGGAAATTCTCTCCGGGGTCCTTTTCAAAACGAGGCACTTGCTGTAACTTGAATGTCTCGTGGGAAGTTTTTTTAGGAGCGGGGCGTAGTTTCCACTCGGCCTATTGCTTTTTCCCTTGGTTGTCCAAGGAAACCTTTTTCCAGGACTCCAGCCTGGAGAGCAGGCAGCAATCTTTCCTTCTCATCGATCCTTCGGGGCCTCCTCGAAAAGGCCCCCGGGAAGGGAAGACCCACAAGGCAATATCCAAAAACCGGTTTTTTGATAGGAACAAGGAACCTTTTTCGAAGGGGAATCTCAGATGCTTAGGGAACACCAGGAAATCCTGAGTGCGGCGCTCCTTGTCACGGACATGGCCGCCATAGGCCTCCTTGCCGGATTGGGGCTCTTGACCAGTCCCGCAACGGGCCCGGCGCCTAGGATCTGGCTCTTGGTGGCCCTCACCGTTTCCGCCTGGCCGGTCCTCGCCTGGAAGTGGCAGGTCTATCATTCACGCCGCTTGAAAGGACTTCCGGAAGAACTCTTCCTCCTTTTCAAGGCCACGATCTCCACCTTCGGCCTGGCCACCCTGGGAACGGTGATCCTGGCCCACGGCCCCCTGGACGGGACCAGGATCCTGGCCGTCCTGCTAGGCGTCCCCGCCGCCCTCTTCCTGATCCGCCTGCCTTTCCGACTCCTCCTCAAAAAGATCCGCACCCATGGTAGAAACCTGCGGTATGTCGTGATCACCGGGAGGGGGGGAGAGACGAAGAAAATCCTTTCCTATCTGGAAGAAAACCCCCACTTCGGTCTCCATCTCCTGGGTTGCTTCGGCTTCGCCGGGGAAAAGAAAATCTCCCTCGGCCAGGTCCCGTTCCTGGGCATGGTGAAAGACCTGCCGGCCTTCCTGGAAAGGAACGTGGTGGACGAAATCCTCATCTCCCCCGCCCGGGAGGTGACTTTGGCCCAGGTCAACCGGGTTATCCAGGCGGTGGAGGAATTCGGCATCCCAATCCGGCTCCTTCCGGAGACCTTTTCGCCACGCCACGCCAAGGCTTCCCTCTCCTGGTTCGGGACCATTCCCACCCTGGCCTGGTGCATGGGGCCGTCAGAATCTTTCTCCATGGTTTTCAAGCGCGCTCTGGACATGATCGTGTCCGCCATCCTGCTGGTCCTGCTCACGCCGGTCTTCATCCTGGCCGCCCTGGCGATCAAGCTCACATCCAAGGGGCCCATCTTCTTCTCCCAGGTCCGATGCGGCCTCCACGGGAGACCTTTCAAAGTCTTCAAGTTCCGGACCATGGTGACCGACGCGGAGCAGAAGAAGCGCCACCTATTGAAGATGAACGAGTGGGACGGTCCGGTCTTCAAGATGAAGAACGATCCCCGGATCACGCCCGTGGGCAGGTTTCTCCGGAAGTTTTCCATCGACGAACTTCCCCAGCTCTACAACGTGCTCAGGGGGGAGATGAGCCTGGTGGGCCCCAGGCCGCCCCTTCCGGAAGAGGTGGCCAACTACGACCGCGAGCACTTGAGGCGCCTCTCCGTGCTCCCCGGAATCACCTGCATCTGGCAAGTGAAAGCCCGGGACGGAAAGGATTTCAAGAAGTGGGTCCAGATGGACCTGGAGTATATCGACAACTGGTCCCTCGGCCTGGACCTCAAGCTTCTCCTTCTCACCATCTCCGCCGTCTTCCGCGGCACCGGCGCCTGATTCCCACGTAAGGGCCGGCGTTCGCCGGCCCGGGATCGTTCCGGAAATGAGAAATCGTCCCTGCGCCTGATCCGAGACGACTCCTCAGGGCCCCACCTTCACCTCCACCGGCGCGGTCCGGGCCCGGATGTCGTCCTGGAACACCGCCCGGACCTCTACGGGAGGCAGGTGAATCTTTCCCCACGCGTGGGGGAGGAAGACCAGCTTGATCCGCTTGGTATAGACCCCGGGCAAATCGGAGAACCACACCAGGGTTTCCTTCCGGCCCATGTAGACCCGGGAGGCCTCGCCTTGCTCCAGGGCGTAGAGGAGCCCTCCGGGAAGAAGGCTCGCTGCCCCGACCCGGGGGATGCGCAGGACCACCTGGCCCATGGACCGGGAGAAACTGTTCCCCACAGAAAGGATGCAGGGCAGAGGCTTCTCCAGGGCCGGGACGGCCCCGGGTTTCACCTCCAGGCGAAGGATCAAGGATCCCTCCATGCAGGGGCGCCCAGGTTCCTCGAGCCGGCGCCCCCTCAGGATCACGGCCCCCAGGGGAGCCTTACCCCCCGTTTCCACCTGGAAAAGAACGCTCTTCGTGCCGGACGTCGAAGGGATGTCCATGGTCAGAATGGGCCCTCCCTTCTCGGCGGCCGCGGCCTTTCCCTGGGCCAGGACCCGGACATCCATCTCTCCCCCGGGCCGGGAGGCTTCCGGGGCGGCCAACAAGGCTTCGTAACAGGCCCCGGTGGTCCATTCGTCGCCGAAACCCAGGTCCGCCCGGATCCGGTCGAGGATATAGGAGCGCAGCATGGCGGCAGTCTCCTTTTCGATGCCCGCCCGGGCCAAGGCGCAGGCCAGGTGAGCCGAGGCCGCCAGGTCCGCCCGGTCTCCCTCGGCGCCGGTCCAGTCGGCAAACCCGGCCCGGACGCCCGTGGCTCTGTCCCCCGCCAAGGATTTACATTTTTTCAGAATCGCCAGGCCGGCCGGGTTCCCGGGGTTCCGGGCGAGCAAGGCCCGGGCGGCCTCGATCAGCACAAGGGGAGGCGGATTTCCACCCAGGTCCACTCGGATCACGTCCTCCGTTCTCTTGAGGTAGTAGACCTCGGCTTTCGTAGCGGCAAGGGCTCTCTCCACCTGAGCGGTGATGAACAGTCCCCCTCCGCCGGTTTCCCTCCAGACCTCCTCGGAAAGATACCCCGGATCGGGTAGCACCCGCCCGTCGTCCCGGAGCTTCCCCCAGAGCCAGTGCCGCACCCTCCGGATCACCCCCGCCGCCTGGGGGGGCAGGTAGGTCCGGGCCTCTCCCAGGAAGGCCAATGCCTCGGCTGTGGGGGAGATCTCGTCGGTGGCCCTGGGGAACTCCGCGTAGCCGCCGATGACGTTCCGGAATCCCGCAAGCTCGCGCCAGGCTTCCAGGAGATGGTCCAGGGCCTTCACGGCGGAGGCCTTCCTCCTGGCCGCCGGAAAGGAACCCGATCCCAAAAGAACCTTCAGCACGGCCAGGGCCGTCCTGGCCCTCCCCAGCACCTGGTCCAGGCTGCCCACCGCAAGGGGATCGCCCCGGGTTTGATCCAGGTGCTCCAGGGCCATGGCGACTGGATCGGAGAAGGCCAGCACCTGGAGCCGGGAGCTATCCAGATTCCCCGGCCCGAAAACGAGCTTCCGCTTCAACCCCTTCCCAAAAGGAGCGCTCCAGGAAAGCCCTTGGGACTTTTTCGGGGGAGGGGAATAAGGAAAGCAGGTCTCCAGGAGGGGCCGGGCGCCCCGGCCCCGCACCTCCAACCGGCGCCCTCCCGCCACGTCCCGGTAGGTGAAGGAGAGAACCATCCGATGCCAGATCTTCTTGCCGCGGAATCTCACGGGCGCCCCGGCGGGAAGGGAGCTTTTCCCGAAGAATGGACGGAAGGCCGGGGGAGAGGACCGGGACGACCGGACCCAGACCGGAAGTTTCCATTCCGCCCCGGGCCAGATGGCGCCCGAGGAGGGCCAGCGGAGATCCAAGGGAGGAGCCCAGGTCTCCTCGCCCCAGGACAGAAGGATTCCCCCCCGGCCGGGGGTCTGGCCCGCCAGGGAAAGGGCCTGCTTGCCGGGAAGGCTGAGGATGAAAGGCCCCAGGAGCCCCTTGGTGGGAGGCACGCACCGCCAGGCCCAGGGAGGCAGGCGGTTTGGAAGGATGTCCGGGGAAGGAGTCTCCCAGCGTTGGACCCGATCGGCCTGGTCCGAGGCCTCCCTTGTCTCGGGTTGCTGGGCCCGCAAGACGCCCAGGGGAAGGAGAAGGAAGAGAAGAAAACTCGAAAGCCTGGCGTCGCGCCTGAGCCGGGCGGCTTTTTCCTTGGAAAAGGCCCACCAGCTAAGGGCCAGGCCGAGAAGGGTCGCAAGGACCCCGGCGAGGAGCATGACCTTGCCCAGTTCCACCTCCATCCTGGATTCCACCAGCCGGCCCGGACCGTTTCCTTCGATCCAGGAATCCTTGATGGTGGGGGCCAGGTACTCCCTCAGCTCGGGCAGAGGCGTGCCGTCCCTCCAAGCCCGGGCGAGCCTGTGGGCGTCCACATCCGCGAGCCCGAAGACCCCGGGGAGGAGGTCCAGAGTTATGGATTCCGGACCAGGGAGCGCGTAGGGGTCGACCCTCCCTGGTCGGCCCGAAAAAAGGAGATCCTCCGCCTTGGGGAGGCCTGTCTCGACCTTCACCCCGGCCCCCGCCGGGACCAATTTCGCCCGGCCCACCCGGGAGGCTTCGCCAAGGGCAAGACAGGATGCCTGGTGCATGGGAGGCGGATTTCCCTCCCAGCGCCAGACCCGAATCTGGAAGAAGGCCAGGGGCAGCTTGGAGAAAGGAACCTCCAGGACGCCTTTGCCGCCCTTTACCTCCAGGGCGAACACATCGACCACCATCCCCTCCACGAGCAAGTCCGCCCAGAGACGGTCTTTCTTTCTCCCGTCGAACACGGTGAGCCGGAGAGGGTCTCCCGGGGAGAGCACGCTCTTTTCCAGGACCACCGAAAAGTCCTGGCCCTGGTTTTCCGGGAACTTGCAACGAATCCTCCTCCGGCAGAGGACTTTCCCCTGGGGGTCCAGGGCGGTGAAGAGGAGGGACCGCCCTTTTTTCGGAAAAGTAAAGTCCAGGACGGCCGAGCCCTTTCCGGGATAAGAAGCCTCGGCCAGGACGGGACCTCCTTCTCCGGCAAGCACGCGAAGTTGCGCAGGGACAGGTTGGTCCTCCCTGTCGAAGAGGGCGGCCCGCACCCGGTGGGGCATCCCGGGCACCCAGCGGGAGGGGCACTCCAGGAGGATTCGATAGGGGGACCGGTAGAGAAAGATCTTGTCGAAGGGAAACCGGATTTCCTCTCCCCCCCCGGGAGGAACGATCCGGGCTTCCAGGTCCAGGGGGAAGGGCTCGTTCGCCCCTTTTTCCAGGGTGGGAAGATTCACGGTAAAGGCGTAGATCCCGGGTCCCGCCAGGGAGCAAGGGGCGTCTTCCAGGTCTTCGCCGCCCTTCACCAGGACCACCCGGGCCGTCGCGCCCGAGTAGGGAGTCCCGTCGGAAAAGGAGATCTCCATTCGACCCTGGAAAAGGGCCCCCGCCACGGCCCGGTGGAGGAGCAGGGGCCGGATCCGGAAGGGGTCCTTTTCCATGGGGACCTTGATCTCCGTGTATCCAAGGATGTCCCGGCCAACCTGGACGTCCATGGCGTAGATGCCGGGCCGGGCCGAAAAGGGAACCTGGAAAGTCCCTTCGAAGGTCCCTCCCGGGCCTGTGGTCCCCATAAGGGTGAACAAGGGATCCCCCGCCGGACTGAAGACCTTGAGGACCCAGGGCTCCCGCGTGGCCGGCCGGGGAGGGGTGTCGTTGTGGCGGGCGATCCCCAGGAAATGGACCCTCTCCCCCGGGTAGTAGAGGTATTTCTC
>JALUZX010000411.1 GCA_027011425.1 Planctomycetota bacterium | reverse complement strand
TCGAGCTAAGGCGACGGCTAGTTTTACGAACCCCGAGGGGGTGGGAAAGATGGTCCCATTTCGCCCCTTAACTTCTTCCTAACTTGGCCTCCGTACGGGGGGGCCAAACGCCTTCGGAAGGTGGGAGAACTTCCCTGAGACAGGGGGGGGATGATCTCGATTCCTCTCGCTCGGAGCTGGAAAAGCGTATCAAGAGGCGTAGGCTTGAGCTGGCGCCCACGCCCATCCGAGCGGCGAGTCCGTGGGACAACTTTCCTGACACCGGGGGAGCATGGTTATGAAAAGATTAGTAATAGGGGCTGGGCTGGGGTTGATTATACTTTTCCTTGTGGCGTTTTATCTTTTTTCTGTTAACCTACAGAAATTTCCCCAGATTGCCCCAGGAACGGATTTCGAGCAAACGGGATTGGGGCCTTCTTGTCCACCGCAAAAAGCATTTGGGCACACTATAGATGAAAAAGAAGGCCTCAAGGGGCGGCCCCACGTAGAAGAGGGGGGCAAGCGTTTACCCCTTTCAGATCGTAAACTTTGGCGTGGGGTGTCATTGTATGGTAAAGTGCTTTCGACTGAAGGGAGAGAACCCATAGCCGGGGCGAAAATAGGGCTCATGGTTGATTCACCGAATATTCCCATGATGGTGTGGAGGGCAATGAGTCCAGTCGATGGATTTAAGTCCCTGTCGGTAAAGACCGACGATTCTGGGAAATTCGAATTTAACGGTTTGTTGGACGGAGCCAAGGCCCGGCTTGTGATTAATGCTGATGGATTCATTAAAAAAGAGTTAGGCCCAATCTGGTTGACGCAAAGACGAATAAATATTGGAAATATTTTTCTCGACCGTGAGCCATCGGTTCAGGTCGTCGTCCGCAAAGAAGAGGGCGGGCCGATCCGTGGCGCCACTGTTTTGTATTTGCCAATGCCGGAAAAAGATACGCTTGGGAATGGTAGGTCCCTGGTATACATTTGGAAGGGTCACATTACCGATGGGCGTGGGATATGCGAATTGCCAGTAAGGGGTATGCCTGGTAAAATAATTGTGTTTGCGCCAGGGAGAGCTTTTTGTGAAAAAACCCTGAACTCCTTTCCGGAAAAGCCCATTATTCTCAATCTCTTGCCGGGCTATGATCTTTATGTAGAGGTTTATGGTCCAAGCGGCAATCCACTTTCAAGAGTCGGGGCGTCCTTTCACATGGAAGGAAAAATGAGATGGGTTCCCGATGCCGTTACCGGAAAAGATGGGCTTGCCTGGCTCGGGGGGTATCGTCCGGGCACGAAAGGAAGGGTCTGGACGGGCTCCGGATACGTTCAGGGGAAGGCTAAACGAGTTGTTCTCGATGGGACGAAACACTTGGTCTTCCACTTGTGGAGGGGAGTATGCCCTAGGGTGTTAGTGCGCTTGAGGTGGCCTGGTGACTTCTCTCCCTCTTGGGTTACTTTGATGCTGAAAGAACAAGGAAGCGGCAAATTTGGGATCCCGGTGAGGGTCGTTAAGGGGACCGAGAAAGTTCTCCTGAAAGGAGCGGTCGATGGCTTTAATCAAGTCATGTTGTTTTGCCCGGAGGTTGGTCTCCAAGTCGGGCCGACAATGCGACTTGATTTGGAAAGAGTTGTGCACCTTGCTTTGGATGTTCCATCGGTCAAAGGGGTTCGAACGGTAATTGGTAAAGTCATTGGGCCCGACGGTCAACCCGTAAGAGGCGCAATGGTCTCCATTGCCCAGCGAAGAAGCGATGTGCCATGGGCCGGTGCCTTAAAAAATGTGTCTCAACGGTATAAGCGTTTCATCATAACAGCGGCAACTTGGTCGGATGAGCATGGGGATTTTAGACTCCCCGTCTATTCCCTTGGCCCGGCGATCCTTTCTGCATCCCATCCGAAAAAGGGAATTGCCGTGATTCCTTTTCAGCCAGCCATTCCTGTCCTACAGTCCCATCTTTATCTGCGATTGCGCAATGATTGTGGTGTCTCTGGGGTCGTCCCTCATCCAAGTGCGAAGGTCGTCCTCTTGGAGAACGAGAGGAATACAATTTGTTTGGCCGCTCCCATAAAGAATGGCCGGTTCCAATTCTCATCCCTATCCCCCGGGCGTTGGCTGCTCAGGTTAGAGGAGGATTTGTCCGCATATGAAGCCTTTTCACGGATTATGACTATTCTGAAAAGCAAATCGATTCCGGACAGCTTGCGTGGGATGCCCATTAATTTGAATCCCGGGCAACATTTGAAAGTTGGATTCCATGGCCATGGTCTCAGGCTTTTAAGCCGGTTGAAAGTCGTGGTCGTTGGTTTCCCGCCGGGAAAACAGGGAAAACTAATATTAACTGTCCTTGATGCCAAGCTACTGCCTTTCTGGGGGTTCAAAAGGTCCAAAAAGAGAGAGGTTCCCCAATCGCGTATCGTGTGGTTTTATAATCTACCCGGTGGGCGTTACAAGGTTATCGTAAAAGGAAAGAATGGGGCCATTTTGGGAAGTCGCATTGTCTTCATATCAGAGGGCGAAAACAAGAATATTACAGTTTATGCGAAAAAGTAAATGGCTGAAATCTTGCAAAATGGAGAATACTATATAACGGTAACCATGCTTCATGGTTCAACGGCTTGTTTGCTGTAGGGGGCAGGGTTTGGGGGATTCTGTGTCGGTGGACTCTTTGTGCTTGTCTTTTACATTGAGGAAGTGTTTGCCGGTTGTTGGGAGCGTATAGGTGATCTTGGAAAGAGGCCTCCCGTTCTGGCCTGAATTGTCGTCTTTCCTGGTTTGAAAATCGGCGCTGTAAGGACCACCGGTCCTGGAAGGGCGCGGGAAGGGGGTTTCTTTGGGAGGCCTCGGGGGGTATCCTGTGGTCTTTCAAAAGGCCTGTGGAGATCGAGGGCGCCGGGGGGCCTGCTGGAGTGCTTTGAAGGATACTGGGGATGGGGACAGCAGAATAAGAATGGGGGATGGCGAGGGTACGGAAGGCGACTCCTCCCGGGAAAGGCGCCCTTTTTCCCTTTGGGGGTGGATCATGAGAAAATGGACCTGGCTTGGTGTTGGGTGCCTTTTCCTCCTGCTTTTCTGGGCGCTCTTTTTTTTTCCGGAAGGCCCCAGGGGCACCCTGGTTTCCAAGGGGGCTCCTCCCGGGAGGGTGAATAAGAATCACCTTGGCGCGGAAATGGGTCCGCGAGCGGCGGATCCAAAAGCCCCCGGACGGGCTCCCTCGAGAAAACAAGTCCGGGAAAACCCGGGCGCAAAAGGCCCTTCTTCACCCGAACTGGTTATCCAGGTCCTTGATAAGAATGGGCAGCCTCTACCTCGAATTCCTGTGGGGCTCTTCAACAAGACCCAGTGGGAACGGGCTCCCCGCCAGGACCTTCTCCTGGAAAGGAAATGGACCGATTCGAAGGGAATCGCCTCCTTCCCAGGGGCCCTTTCTCTCCTGAGGGAAAAAACCGGATCCAAGACTCCCGTCTTGGCTGGCCTGGCTTTTCCCCTGGCCCGTTCCCTCTTTCATCCCATCCGCCTGGAGGAGGCCACCTTCCGGAAGCCCGCCCCCCAGGTCACCCTTCATGCACCGGATCTGGGTTTCCTGAAGGTCCATGCCCCAGCCACGCTTCAGGCCCAGGCACCGGGTAAATTCCTCCTCTCGGTGGTTCCCGCTTTCTTTCACGTCCCTTCCATGCCCCCCCAGGGGCGCCGGTGGACCCTGGCCTGCTTCGGGATTCCACCCAGGGCCGAAACCGCTTTCTTTCCAGTTGGGCTCGGCCTGGACCTGGAAATCTATTGGCTTCTTTTGGGGCTTCCCCTGCGTAGGGCCGAGAAGGTCCAGGGGCCGACCATGCCCGGCCAGGTGGTGGAAGTCTTTCTGGATCCCCAGGACGTGGATTGGTGCCGGGGGCGTGCGCTGGACGGAGAGGGCCGGATCCTGGCGAACGAGACCATTCAATACTTCGTCCCCAAAAGGAGGGAGGCTTTCCTGATCGAGAAGAAGGTCCTTCCCTCTCTCTGGGGGAAGGCCGAGTCCAACGGGGAAGGGTGGTTTCGCTTTCCCCTCCCCAAGGAATTCAAGCAAGTGGGCCGCCCTGGGGAGGGAAGGGATGGTTTCCTCCAAGTCCTTTTCCAGGTCCTCGAGGGGAAGGGGAAGGATTCCCATGGGCTTTCCAAAAGAGCGGCGGCGGAAATCCCAGCTTCCAGGCCGGGAGGCTTGTTCCTCCTGGGGAAAGTGGTGTTCCATCCTCCCTGTTTTTCGATCGGTGTCCGACTGGTCGATCCGACCGGCCGGCCTGTCCCCCGGGCCCGGGTCCTTCTGGGGCTTTCTCGCAAAAACCCTTCGGGGGGCGCCACCCTAAGATATGATTCGGACCAGAACGGAAATTGTCGTTTTCGGATCTATTCCGAAGAGGGGGATTACAGCCTCGATGTTTCAAAGCCGGGATACAAAGAGGTGAAGACCGATCCCCGCCCTTTGGAAACCACGGTTCGGGTCCTGGAGATGCACAGGCTGGGACGGATCGCCTACCAGGTCCTTCTGGGAAAGGAAGCCTGGAAGGTTCCCGTTTATCCCAAGGTCGTCCTCCAGGCTTACCAGATCCTGCCCGAAAAGGAGTGTCGCGGTTCCAGCGCCGTATTCGGGCCGGGTTCAAGCAAGGGCACGATTCCCAAGCTGGATCCTGGGGTATACAGGGTGGAAGTCAAATTATACGGAGGAAAGGATTCCATTCTTTCGCTGGATGGAATCAAAGTGGAAGGGGGAAAGACCACCAAGGACCCGAGGTTGAACAAGCTCGACCTGAAAGCCTACGTGAACCAGGTCTCCCTGGAGGTGATCCCCCCGGAGAAATGGCGGGGACGGGTCTACTCTCCCGGGCGCCACCTGGTAAGGGAAGGCGGAAACCATTACCGGTTCCTCCTTTCCCGGCCTTTCCCCTCAGATATCCTGTTGCAAGGGCCCGGGGTCAAAGACAAGGTCGTGACCCTCACCGGGCCAGCCCGGAAGGTGACCCTGGAAAAGGGGCTTCCTCTTCGTCTTTCCTTGAGTGGAAGAATACCCAAGTTGCCCCCGGGGGTGGGAATCGGGGCCAGGGAGATGCCGCTGTGTCCCCGCCGGTGCTACATGGGGTCCGGTTTCTTCGAGGGCCTGGCTGACCATTACGAGGATTGGAGGTCCACAGGCGGCCTGGGGGAGTTCGACGAGAATGGGAATTGCCGCCTCCTGGTGGGAGGCCCTGGAAGGAGGAAGATCGAGCTCTTCCTCGTTTCGAGGATGTCCGGCCGGGGGCCTCGTTGCCTTCCTTTCGACGAAATTTTCCTCCATGTGCCTTCCGGGGGGGGATCGGCCCCGATGGTAAGGATGAAACTGGACGAGACCAAGCTCATCCAAGGGCTGAAGAAACTGGCGGAGCAGCGAAAAAGGGGTTGAAATGCGGAAAGGAAGAAGAGACTTCGGGTGGATGGCGTTTTCTCTTTTTTTCCTCCTTTTGTGTTATAGGGCCCGCAGAATTCGTGGGAAGGGGGGCATGAATCATTCCGAAAGGCGTTTGAGCGCCCGGCCGTATTTTCGGTTTATTTTTTCGAGGGATTTCTCGAACTTCTCCTGGTGCTCGGAATCGCGGACCGGCGAGACAATCAGGACCTGCCCGTCCGTGGAGATTTCGAGGGGGGTATCCGGATCGATCTTGAGGAGATCCAGAATCGCCCGGTCGATGACCAGCGCCAGGCTGTTCCCGTGTTTTTTCAAGCGCTTGATCATGGAGCGCCTCCAGGTTTTTGGCCAAATTTGTTAGTACATTGTAGCACCAAGGCCGGTCGCCGTCCATCAAGGACCCTCGTGAGTTATGGTCCGGGACTGCGGGCCTGCCGGACCTGGAGGGTCCAGAGGGCATAGCGGAGAGGCTTCCCCCGCCTTGCCCGGTCAGGTCTCCCAAAAGGGATCGGCGGGCCGGGTTCCCATACCTGGTGGTTAAAGGGGGGCTCTCTGGTCCAGAACCAGGTGCGAGTTTGGGCCTGCAAGGAAAGGCTCGCGACAACCTTTCTCCCCCCAAGCCTCCTGGTAAAGGGTTCTTGACTAGCAATCGATGCTAGACAAGATGCCTTTACTAACGTCGGCCTCTGATAAGGGAATTTCGACCAGTCATGAAGCGCGTAACTGGCATCTTCCGAACCACCTCGGTCGGAAACGAAAGGGTCCAGGCCTTCATCCCGCACCCTTTGCCCCCAAAGAACCCGCCGCTGGTCCTCGAAGGGGACTTGGCCCGGCTCCATAACGAGGCCCTCGCTGCAGTGGGGCGGCTCGCCGTGGCCGGGGCCATGGCGCCGAGCCCTGATTGGATCCTTTACGGTTTCGTTCGCAAGGAGGCCGTCCTTTCCTCGCAGATCGAGGGGACCCAGGCCACTTTAATGGACGTCCTGACCTACGAGGCCACCCACAAGGCGGAGCGTCCGGCAGAGGTCGAGGAGGTCTGCAACTACGTGGACGCTCTGAACTTCGCCCGAGGGGAGATCGCCAAGCCCAAGGGCCTTCCTCTTTGCACGCGCCTCCTGTGCGGGGCCCACAAGCGGCTGATGCGCGGCACGCGAGGGGAGGGAAAGCAGCCCGGCGTTGTCCGCAAATCGCAGAACTGGATCGGCGGGAGCCGCCCAGGCAACGCACGGTTCGTGCCGCCCCCCGCGGATGCCGTCCCGGAAGCCTTGGCCCAACTCGAGCGCTGGGTGCATGAGGACGACCCGCTCCCGCCGCTCGTCCGCGCAGGCCTCGCCCACGTTCAGTTCGAAACCATCCACCCCTTCCTGGATGGGAACGGTCGCATCGGAAGACTGCTCACCACGCTCCTGATCGAATACTGGGGAATCCTCGAGGCGCCCCTTCTCTACTTGAGCCTCGCCTTCAAGCGGCACCAAGCGGAATACTACAAGCGACTACTGGAGGTGCGCTCCAAGGGCGACTGGGAAGGCTGGACCGAGTTCTTTTTGAGGTGCGTCCGCGAATCCGCCGAGGACGGCGTCAGCGCCGCCAAGCGGCTCTTCGAGCTTTTGGGGCGGGATCGCCGCGCCGTTGTCCATCACAAGTCGGCGACCCTGCCGGCAGTCCGGCTTTTTGACCTGCTGCCGGAGCACCCCGTTATCACGTTGTCCCTTGCGAAAAACCTGCTCGAGACTACGAAGCCGACGGCCGGAAAGGCCATCGAGGTTCTTTGCAAAGCCGGGGTTCTCCGCGAGACCACGGGAAAGCTACGGGACCGGATTTACGCCTACGACGCTTACCTGAAGGTGCTCGCTGAAGAAACTGCGGGGCCGGACGGCTGAAAGCATGGGGCATGGAGGGGCTTTTCTCATCTTTTCTTTGCTTTCGGCTGGGACCTCGATGGTAGGTTCGTGGCCGCATGGAAGGTCAGGAAGAGGTTCCTGTGGGTGAAACGAGACCTGAATGGTTCGATGAGGCGATTCGGAAAGCGCTCCAGCCGGGGCGGTTCCTTGGTTCCACCAAAGAGATTTTCCGGCTCATCCGGCGCCTGGAGGGGATCCAAGGGAAGATCCGCGGAATGTTGAAAAGGGGGAGGGCCGGAGAAGCTCTCGGGTTTTTCTGGATCCTGCTTCAAAAGGTTCTCGAGAAGGCCCCCGAACTGGGCGGCTCGGGAGGGGCCTACGCCCACTTTTTCGAAGGGCTCTTTTGTGACTGGGTCCGCGCCAGGCAGGCCGCCGGGGCCGATCCCCGGGAAACGGCCCGTGTCTACCTGGCCTGGGCGGAAAAGGACAACTGGGGGTTCTTCTTGGACCTCCACAAGAACCTGGTTTCCGTCCTGGATCCACCCGGGTTCCAGGCTTTTCTCTGGGCGGTCCGTGGAAAGCTTGCCTCCATGGCGCATGGGAAAGGACGGGAGGGCCTGGGATACGACCGGGCCCATTGGGTGGAGGTCCTCAAGTGCCTCCTGGCGGGCGCGGGAGACGCGGGGGCGTTCTTGGCTTTCTGCCGGAGAGAGGGCATGAATGCCGGGGATTTCGACGCCCTGGCGGGGATCCTGGAAAAGCAAGGGGAACGGGTGGAAGCCCTGGCCTGGGTGGAAGAGGGCCTGGACCATTTCGCCCGCCAGGGGGGCGGATTCTGGGACTGCTCTCGACTGGAGGAAAGAAAGAAAAGGCTCCTCCATCTCCTGGGCCGGAAACGGGAGGTCCTGGCCCTGGAATGGAAGACCTTCCAGAAAAGCCCTTGTCTTTCCAACTTCCAGGACCTCATGGAGGCCGCGCCGGAGGAGGAACGCCCGCGATGGCGCGAAAGGGCCCTGGCAGTGGCGGAGAAGGGGGGCTTGGGCGGAGCCCTGGACCTGTTTTTGGGACTCCGGGAGTAGGACCGCCTCGCCCGGAGGGTGGCGCGGGCCAAGTTGGAAGAACTGGAGGAGCTGGGTTGGCCCCTGGCCCGGAAGACGGCCCAGGCCCTCGAGGGGCGGCACCCGGGCCAGGCGGCCCGGATTTTCGGCTTCCTGGCCCTGAGCCGGCTGGAAGGGGGGAGTTCCAGGGGGTATTCCATCGCATTGAGGGATTTCCAGCGGGCCCGGGACGCCTACCTCAAAGCGGGCCGGGAAGGCCGCTGGGCTGCCCTCGTGGAAGAGGCCCGCAAAAGACACGGAGCCAAGCGGCGGTTGATGGCGGTTTAGAAAAGATCGCGGATACGGGAGGGAAAAGGAGCGAAGAAGCGGGGGAGGTCTAATCGCGGATGGCCGGCGGAGGAAAGGGATACAAGTGGGTCTTCAAGGCCCGTTTCCGTAAGGGGGCT
>JALUZX010000410.1 GCA_027011425.1 Planctomycetota bacterium | reverse complement strand
CTTGGGGGGAGCGGATCCCGGGGCGGGAGACGATCTCCAGGAGGGGAACGCCCGCCCGGTTCAGGTCCACCAGGGTCTCGCCCCGGCCTGTGTGGACGCTCTTGCCCGCGTCCTCCTCCAGGTGGATCCTTTCCAAGGAAATCACTTTTCCCGAGGGCAACTCGACTGCGCCGCCCTGGGCAAGGGGGTGATCCTTCTGGGTGATCTGGTATCCCTTGGGGAGATCCGGATAGAAGTAATTCTTCCTGTCGAAGAGAAGCCGGGGGGCGATCCTCCCTCCCAGGGCGAGGGCGGCCCGGATCCCCAGCTCCAGGGCCTTTTCGTTGAGAACGGGAAGGCTTCCCGGAAGGCCCAGGCAGACGGGACAGACCAGGGTGTTGGGGGCGGCGCCGAACCTGTAGGGGCAGGAGCAGAAGAGCTTGGTCCGGGCGGCCAACTGCACGTGGACCTCCAGGCCGATCACGATCTCGCAGGATCCTTCCTTCACGGCTCGGGCTCCGCCTGGTGGTGGGTCGTGACGGACTGGAAGGCCGCGCCGGCCGCGAGGATCCGCTCCTCCGAAAGAGGTGGGCCCATGAGCTGGAGGCCCACGGGAAGGCCGGCCGTGAACCCGCAGGGAAGGGAGAGGGCGGGAAGGCCCGCCAGGTTCGCCGCCACGGTGAAGGAATCGCAGAGATACATCCCCACTGGGTCGGCCAGTTTCTCCTCCAAGGGAAAGGCCGCCCGGGGCGAGGTGGGCCCGGCCAGGAGATCCACCCGCGCGAAGAGCCGCTCCAGGGCGCGGGCCAGGAGGGCTCTCGCCTGGAGGGCCTTCTTGTACCAGGCCTCGTAATAGCCGCGGGAGAGGCAGAAGGTCCCGAGCAGGATCCGGCGCTTCACCTCCAGGCCGAACTTCTCTCCCCTGGTTGCCTCGTAGAGCCCGCCCAGGTCCCCGTCCCGGTCCACCCGTGCTCCGAAGCGGATACCGTCGAAGCGGGCCAGGTTGCTCGAGGCCTCGCTCACGGCGGTCAGGTAATACGCGGGAAGGGCGAATTCCGCCTCGGGGAGGCTCACCTCCTCCACACGGGCCCCCAGGTCTTCCATCACCTCCAGGGCCGCCAGGACCCGCTCTTTCACGCCCGGGTCCAGGTCCTGTTCCATATGTTCCTTCACAAGGCCCACCCGGATTCCTTTGAGGTCCTCGGGAGGATCGCCGGGCCGGGGCGGACCCTGGCCGGGAAGAGTCGTCGGGTCCCGGGGGTCGGGGCCGGCGAGAACCGAAAGGAGGAGTCCCGCGTCCCGGGCCGTCCTGGCCAGGGGGCCCACCTGGTCCAGGGAGGAGCCGAAGGCCACGAGACCGTAGCGGGAGACCCTACCGTAGGTGGGTTTCAGGCCCGTGACCCCGCAGAGGGCGGCGGGCTGGCGGATGGAGCCTCCCGTGTCGGAACCAAGGGCGGCGGGAACGAGCCGGGCCGCCACGGCGGCGGCCGATCCCCCCGAGGATCCACCCGGAACCCGGGAGGGGTCCCAGGGGTTGCGGGTAGGGCCGAAGGCGGAAGTCTCCGTGGAAGAGCCCATGGCGAATTCGTCCATGTTGGTCCTTCCCAGGGGGACTGCGCCGGCCTGGAGGAGCCTTTGGAGGGCCGTGGCGGTGTAGGGGGCGCGGTAGCCCTCGAGAATCCGGCTCCCGCAGGTGAGGGGCTCCCCGTCCAGGTGGAGGTTGTCCTTCCAGGCGAAGGGAAGGCCGTGAAGGGGGCCCCGCTCGGCGGGGGGAAGGCTTTCCAGTTCGGCCGCCCGTTCCAGGGCCCTTTCAGGGGTCACGGCCAGGAAGGCGCCAAGGGCGGGGTTTTTTTCCTCGATCCTCTCCAGAAAGGCCCGGGTCACCTCCACCGGGCCCAGGCTCCCCCGGCGGAGTTCCGCCGCCAGCTCCCGGGCCTCCAGGGAGAAGAGGTTCACGAGTCTTCTTTCTCCTCCAGGACGGGGGGGACCCGGAAGAACCCCTCCGCCTGGTCCGGTGCGTTTTCCATGACCCGCTCCCGCTCCAACACGGGGCCCGCCCGGTCTGCACGAAGCCTTCCGGGGAGAGGGAAGGGCCGGGCCGCCGGCTCGATCCCCTTCGTGTCCAGGCTCTCCAGGCTCCTGAAGAATGCCAGGATCCCCTCCACGTCCCGGGAGAGGCCTTCTTCCTGGGCCGGGTCCAGTTGGAGCCGGGCCAGGCGGGCCAGATGTTTCAGATTGAGCCGATCCATGGGGTCTCCTGGTGGATTACAGGGGCTTGTGGATTCTACTGGGGCACTCGGGCTGGAGATATCTCTACCTTTTCCCCTTGCGGGATGGCCCCAAGGCTCTAGGATTCTTCGAGTTTCCCATCCTCGAAGGCCGTGAGGGGCGGCCCGGGGGCGGGACTTGGGACGGAGTCGGCGCCGGGCCGGGGGCCAGGGATTGCGTCCCGGAGGAAACAAAATATGGATCCATCCGTGGCGGTTGTCATCGGCCTCGCCATGAACGTGGTGGG
>JALUZX010000409.1 GCA_027011425.1 Planctomycetota bacterium | reverse complement strand
GCCTTGAGCATATGGCCCCAGGAAGGGAGGGTGGGAGGAACGCCCAGGCCGATCCAAGTGAGCCCCGCTTCGAGGAGAACCGATCCCGAGAGCAGGAAGGCCAAGGGCACCAGGACCGCCCCCCAGGCGTTGGGGAGGATCTCGGAGAAGGCGATCCGCAGGGGTGGCATCCCGAGGGCCCGGGCGGCCAGGACGTAGTCCCGTTCCTTCAGGCGCATGAATTCGGCCCGGGTGAACCGGAAGAGGTTCACCCAGCGGGTGGCCCCGAGGAGGAGGCCCAAAAGGAAGAGGTCGGGCCCTCTCCAGGCCATGACGGCCAGGACCAGGAAGAGGGCAGGAAAGGCGGCGAGGACTTCCACGGACCGGGAGAGGATCCGGTCCGTCCAACCTCCCGCCATTCCCGCCAGGATCCCCAGGGGGAGACCAAGGAGAAAGGCCGTGAGCCCCGAGAGAAGGGCCACGAAGAGGGAAATCCGTGATCCGTGGATCACCTGGGCGAAGAGGTCCCTTCCCGCGCCGTCCGTTCCCAGGGGGTGGGCCCCGGAAGGGGGAGAGAGGATCTCCCGGTAGGTCCGCGCCGGGCCGAGCCGGAAGGGGGGCCAGAGGGCGAAGGAATCCGGATCGGAGGCCAGGATCTTTTCCGCCTCCGCCCCGGCCGCACCGAAGGGCCCCGGGGCGGGAAGGCCGAGGAAGGCGTTGAATGCCGGGGCGTAGTAATGGCCATGGACCATGCAGAAAAGGGGCTGATCGAAGGTGATGAAGGGCGCGAAGAGGGCGATGAAGGCCAGGAGAAGAAGTGGAAGAAATGCTTTCTCCCGGATGAGAGATCCAAACAGGCGGCCCGGCCTACTCACGGCGCAGCCTCGGATCGGCCAGGACGCAGAGCACGTCTGCCAGGAGGTTTCCCGCCACGACCAGGAAGGCAGAGAGGGTGGTGACGGCCATGATGACCGGGTAGTCCCGCCCCTGGAGGGCCTGGAAGAAAAGCCTTCCGATCCCGGGCCAACTGAAGAGTTGTTCCAGGATCACAGAGCCCGCCAGGATTCCGGGAAGGGAGACTCCCACCAATGTGAGCACGGGGATGAGGGCGTTCCGGAAGGCATGGCCCCAGAGAACCCGTCTTTCCGGAAGGCCCAAGGCGCGGGCGGCCTGGACGTAGCCCTTTCCCAGCTCTTCCAGGACGGCCTGGCGCACGAACAGGGCGTCGTGGGCGAGTCCGGGGAGGACTACGGCAAGGAGAATCAAGAGGGAGTGGCGGGCCACGTCCAGGACCGCATGGAGGAAGGGCAGGTTCTCCCAGCCCTCGGAACGCCACCCTTGGAAGGGAAGGACCCCGCCGAGAAGGAGGATGAGCACCAGGCCTGCCAGCCAGGAAGGAGTGGAGTAGGGAAGGAGGAGGAGATGGGTGAAGAGGCGGTCCAGGAATCCTCCCGCCTTGTGGGCCATGAAGATCCCCAGGGGGACGGCCAGAAGGAGGCCGACGAGGAAGGACGCCACTCCCAGGATCAAGGTGGGGGGAAGGGCCCGGAGGAGTTTGTCCTTTACCGGTTCTCCATCCAGGGAGGGACCGAAATCCAGGGTGGCCGCTTTTGCGACCCAGTCCAGGTAACGCCTGGCGGGGGGGCGGTCCAGGCCCATGAAGGTCCGGATCCGAGCCTCCACCCGGGCGCTGTCCACCCCGGCCCGGGGAACGCCGGCCGCCAGGCGGGCCGGGTCCCCGGGAGCGGCCTGGAGGACCAGGAAGGTCACCAGGGTGGTCCCCAGCAAGGTGGGCGCGGCCAGGAGGATTCTCTTCAGGATCTCCCAGCCCATCTCAAACTCCCTTTCCAGGGGCGGCGGCCCACCAGCCCAGGAGGCCGGGGGTGAAGCCCAGGGCGCCGCGGGGGCCGAAGGCCATGCCCCGCAGGTCGGGCCTGAGAACCCAAAGGTCGGGAAAGAACCAGAGGAAGAGGTAGGGTTGTTCCTTGTGGATCCGCCGGAAGACCTCCTTGTAGATTGCCATCCGCCGGACCGGATCGTTTTCCGCCGCGGCCTTGGCGTAGAGGGAGTCCAGGAGAGGGTCACGGAACCCCCCCAGGTTCTTTCCGTCCGGCCACCCTCTGGAGCCGAAGATGTCTTCGCTCGTGTAGGGGTCCACCCCGGGGCCCCAGGCCATGAAAGCGGCGTCGAAGGCATGGGAGAAGAGGCGGGTCTGGTAGGCGGATTTCTCCAGGGCGAGGATATCCGCCTTCACGCCGAGGCGGGCAAGGGCGTCCCGCCAGCGCAGGGCCAGGTTGGTCGTGGCCGAAGACCCGGCGGGCAGGAGGAGCCGGAACGCGAAGGTTCGGACCTTGGGGACCGATCCCTTTACGGGATCCAGGAACCAGGTCTTTCCTCCCTTTTCCTCGAGGAAGAAACACTTCCTCACGCGCCAGCCCCCGGGGCCCTTCCGCCAACCCGCCTGGTCCAGGAGTTCCGCCGCCCGGCCGGGATCGTAAGGAACCGGTTTCACCCGGGAAT
>JALUZX010000408.1 GCA_027011425.1 Planctomycetota bacterium | reverse complement strand
TTTCCGGCCCTCTCTTTCACTCCCTCCCGCACCTTCCGCCGAACCGGCTCTTCCCTTTCCTTCAGCCCCGGATAAACCCCTTTCCGCGGCCCGGGTCCTTCCCCAGTTAAACTCGGGGCGATCTCCTCCTTGGGGGGATGGTCGCCGATAACAAGAAAAACCCCCCAAAGGAAGAAGAGAACCAAGGCGATTCCGAGTGCGACTTTTTTCAAGTAAAGAAACCTACCTTCGATTTGTCCCTCAACATATCAACCAAACGTACGGCCTTGGCAAAGTTCCGGAAAGCACCCAAAAAAGGAGGAAACCAAGACAACGGGAAGAGCCCATTCATGGGACAGTTCGAACACCGGCATTTTCAGCCCCCCTTTCCAGCCCCGTCAAGGGGGGGCGTCTTTCGATGGCATCGCCCTCTCTCCCAAGACCTCGGGGAACCTTCTCCCCTTGACCCTCCCCATTCCTCCCATGATCTGGTTGAAAATCATCCACTTGGTGGTTGATTTTCATCCACCAAGCAGGCATCCTGACCCCATGATTCCCAGGCACCTGAAAGCTTCCATCCTGGCGGCCTTGAAGGATACCCCGGGGATCCTCCTGGATTCCAAGGGCAGGTAAGCAACCCCACGGGAGTCGCAGACGAAAGTCTCGCCACCACCTCCTAAAGAAATATCGGTAAGCGCCAGATCACCCCAGTTATTCCCACAAGCAACCACCACCTTCGCGCCCGTCAGGTAATCCCGTTTCCCTCCAACCCGGCGAAAAACCCTGACAGCAAGGACGCTATGCCTCAAGACTGGGTGAAAACCCTCCAGCATTTTTCTTGTTTTCCCCGAGGTCTGCCCGCTTTCCCGTGCTCCCCTTGGATATCTCCTTGTTTCTTGGAATCGGAAGACCATGCACCCCCTTCGAGCCCTTTCCCCGGGCCGGCGCCACTCCCTTCCCTGCTTCCACCCGGGATCCCTTGAAGACGGCCGCCGCCGAAGCCAATCCACAAAACCGCGGCCAGCAACAGAACCGATCCAAGAGTAAAAACCAGAGCTTTCCTTCGCCCTTCAATTATTTTCGCCTCACCCACAGGAGACAAACACGACAGATGCCCTGTCCCGTGATACCTGGAACCTCGTCGTCCCGGCCCTTTCCCTTCCGACGGGGCGCCGGGTTACGGACGGAGACCATTCAAAACCCTTCACCGTTGTAACCCGAGCCCATGCCTCCGCTCTTCACTTTTCTGCGCCCCTTCCGGGGCCCGGGTCGCTTGGGCTCCTTCTCCAGGCTCACCAGGATCGTTTTCCCTGGGACGAGTTTCACCTTTTTAGCCTTGTACCCCCTCGCTTTCACCAAAGCCACGGGGCGCTTGCCCTTTCCCACGAGAATCCTCAACAACCCGGGATTGCTGGACCAAGAATGGACATTCCAGCCTGGGATGTAAGCCGATTTCATCGGCCGCCCAGCCTCGTCCCTGACAAGGACACGGATCTCTTCGAACAACCCCCGCAGGTCCAGGTTTTGAAGCCTGGGATCTCTCGTTGTCTTTCCCGGAAGGACCCGGATACCCCCGACCACGGAGTACCTTTCTTTCGGCTCCCCGTTGACTTTAACGTAAAAATCGTAAAGTCCGGGAGTCAAGCTGATCCAGCGGAATCTCCCGTCCTTTTCGATCTTCTTCCGAACCGCCCCAAACCACCCCTTTGTTGCAGGCCCCAGCCTCTTCAACAAGAATTTCATACAGGAAAATTTCAGGTATTCCGGCTTCCCAACCAAGGCGCGCCCTACAACGGAACCCACCCCTGGAAGGGTAAGCACGATTCCTTTCGCGCCGGGAGGCAGAATCAAGGGTCCCGCCCCGCCCTCCGAAGGTAGGGTAGCAATCACCTTCATCCTGTCCCAAAACCAGAAATCCTCGAGAGTGAAAGATCCGTCCCCTTGGGTCACACATTTCCTGACGCAATCCCAACCCTTTTTCCCTCTCTGGACAGGGCTCCAAACACACACATTTGCACCGGAAACCGGTTCCCCTTTGTGGTCCAGCACCTTGCCGGAGGCAAGGAGCGGGGGAAACAGGAGCATGACTTTCCCAATATCCTTCACCCCTTGGGAAAAGGGAGGAGGCAGGTCAAGGACTGCCATCCTCCTCCTCCCGGAATTTGGTTTCTTTTCTCCAAGAAGTTCAACTTGCCTGAGAAGCCCTTTCGTAAAAGTCGGTGGCAAAGGAAATCGCAACCTCCCATCTTTCCAGGACCGGAAAATCCCCAACTCATAACAATTCCGAGGACTAAATCTCAGATCGAAAACCCTGGAAATAGGGAATGCCACCCTTACCTCCTCCCCCCCTAAGACCAACCCTTTTTCATCGACCAGAACCATGGAGATCGCCGGATCCCCTGCGGGGGCGCCTATCCGGACGAACACTTTTTCTCCAGGGGAAGAAGGGCCGGTGGTCTCTTTCTTCAGGATTTTGAGAACCCCCATTCTCATGCAAAAAATCGTCAATTTCATCCCCAGACCCACAAAG
>JALUZX010000407.1 GCA_027011425.1 Planctomycetota bacterium | reverse complement strand
GCAAGAGCCTTCTCCCCCGGATCCGGTGGGGATCCTTCCTCTCAAGGAATCCCTGGCCCGGGCGGAGAAGAAGATCCTCCTGGAAGCCCTGGACGCATTCGGCTGGAATCGGACCCGAACGGCCAAGGCTCTCGGCATCGACCGGACCACCCTTTTCCATAAAATGCGCCGTCACCAGATTCAGCCGGGGGGAAAAGTGGTCCCAGGGGATTCCAGGGGGTAAGAAGGGAGGGAACGGGGTAAAAAAGAGACCATGTTCGATCGAGAACCTACCAGGCCTTCCCTTGCCGTCCGGGCCGTCCAGGCCGTGGGCCTGGTTCTCTTCGTCCTCGTCGGAGGAACCCTCCTCTTCTTCTTCCTTCACCCCCAGGGTGTGGAGGACCGGATCCGGGAGGCGGAAAAGGCTCTCCTGGCCGGATCCCCCAGAGAGGCGGCCCGTCTCCTGGACCAGGCGGAAAGAGCCCTTGTCCCTCGGAGGGCCCCGGGACTCCTGGAGAGGATCTATGTCCTTCGATCCAAGGCCCACCTGGAGGTGGGGAACCTGGACATGGCCCAGAAAGACCTGGAGGCCCTCCTGAAAACCTGCAGGGCCCCCCAAGTGAGGGCCCGGTGCAAGTTGGATCTGGCCGAGAGGGTCCACCTTGGGAGGGCGGCCCGCTTCTCCAAGGAGGGGAACCTGGATGAAGCGGAAACGGAGATCCAGCGGGCCGTTTCCCTCCTGGAGAAACCGGGGGCGCCTTGGCCTCGAGAACTGGAAAAGAAGGTGGAGGAAGCCCTGGGCAGGGCTTCCCAGCGGGCCTACCAGCTGATCATCCGGAAAATCCAGAAGAGGCTGGCCCTCCTGGCTCCCTCCAAGACCCTCCTGGAGGTGAATCCTCTTCTTTTGAAACTCGTCTTCCGGAGGGAAGAGGATCCCCGGACCCGGGTCCTGAATTCGAGGATGGAGAAGAGCCTGGTCGCCGCGGAGGTCCCTCCCGCCGAGCGGGAGTGGGTGCGTGAAAAGATCAGGCAGGCCAGGGAATGGGTGAGGAAGGCATTCCAATTCTATGGAACGGCCCTGGGCCTGAAGGGGACTTTCGCCGCCTTCCAGGGGGTGACGGGCCTCCTGGACCTGGCGGGCCGCCGCGACGAAGCGGCCATGGCATGCCGGATCGCCCTGGTGAAGAGCGGCCCACTCTACCGCGCCCGGGCCGCCCGGAGACTCGCGGGGATCCAGAGGGAGGCGGGACGCTGGAAGACGGCCGCGGAGACACTTCTGGCCTGGTTCCGGAAGGACCCTCCCCAAGAGGCATGGAAACGGTGGCACGCAATTCCGCCTCCCGTCGAGGACGGATGGATCCTTCTCCTGGATCTCCTGGCCTTCCACGAACAAAAGGCCGAAATGAAGCGGGTCATGGAGAAGATCCTCCCCCTCTGGCGGCACTTCCCCCCCAGGTTCCAGAAGCTCTTCGGCTTCTACTCGGGGATGAACGGATACTTCTCGGGTTGGGAGCCGGGAAGTTTCTGCAGGGACCTGGAGATCTTCGCCAGGGAGAACGGGGAAAGACCGTCCGAGTGGATCGACCGATACCGCCTCGCCCGGGAAGCCTTGATCCGCACCGCACTGAAACTGGGCGACCGTAAGAAAGCCCTCATCTACCTGCGGCAATGGGTGGATCAGCGCCCCTGGGACGTGACTCCCAGGCTCGAGAGAGGAGCCCTCCTGGAGGAAGACGGGAAGATCGAGGAGGCCCTCCTGGACTACAAGCAGGCCTACGCCCGGGAACCCCGGGACTCCATCCTCGAGAAGATCTGGGCCGCCAGGAAGAAGGCTCTCGATGCCCGGGGCTTCACGGTGGAGGAAGTGGCACGAAGGCTCATGGCCAAGGGCAACCTGGCGGCCAAGGAACTGGTCCACCCCCATCTCCACCTGGAACTGGCCTCCTTCTTCCTGGAGAAAGGCATGGCGGGAGCGGCCCTCTTCCACGCCCGGGAGGCCCGTTTCGTATATCCCCATTCCCTGGAGGTGAAACTCCTCCTCGAGAAGGCCCGGATCAAGGCGGGGTTGCTGGAGGAGGCCCGCATCTCCCTGGAGACCACGAGGGAGACCCACCCCGAGGACCCGAGAGTTCTCTCCCTGCTCGAAGAGGTCTACGCCAAGGAGGGGAAGAAAGACTCCTCCCTGGACATGGCCCTCGTCCTCCATGGGACCGACAAGAGAGCCTTCCTCCTCCTTGCCCGGGGCCTCCTCAGGGTGGAGCGCAGGGACCAGGCCCTGGAAGCGGCCCGGAAAGGGCTGGCGAGATTCGGGAGCAAGGACCCGGACCTCAACCTGCTCGCCGGCGAGGCCCTGGAAGGAATGAAACGTTACCCGGAGGCCACGGCCTATTACGCCGCCGTCCCCCCGGGCGGCCCCCGTTACTGGACCGCCCGCATCAGGCTCCTCCGGACCCGGCTTGCATTGAAGGAAGAAAAGGGGATCGAGGCCTCGGTCCGGGATTTCCTCTCCCCCGGAGTCCCCCCGGACCGGG
>JALUZX010000406.1 GCA_027011425.1 Planctomycetota bacterium | reverse complement strand
GGCTTCCCGCCTGGTCCAGCCGGCCCAGGCGGGAAGCCTGCTCCACTTCACGGCCACCTCCAACCCGGCGCTCTTCCCCAACGCGCCCTTCCAGATCCCCGCCGGGGTCCTCTCGGCCCTCAAGGGAACCTCCCTGGACGGGGTGACCTTGGTCGTGGACGGAAGGGGCGACATCCTGGACGTCTCCAACGCCTCGCGGGTGAAATTCTGACACCCTAGACGGGAGAACCAAGGGCCTCCCGGCTCCCCCGGGAGGCCCTTTTCTTTTCGCCCCCGCCGCCGAAAGGGTAGAATCTTCGGCCTCCCCCGCCGAAGAAAGGCCCCGACAAGGAGCGACCCATGAAATTCTTCAAGTGGCTTTTCACCTCCCTTTGGGTGGGATTCCAGGTGCTCACGGGCCAGCGGAAGGTGATGGCCTTGAAATCGGAGAAGCCCCCTGTCCCGCTGGTGGTCTTCCGGCCCTCCTCCCGGTTCCTGGTCTTCTGGCCCATGGTGCTCTTCACCTGGGCCATGGCGATCCTCATGGCCTACGTCCAGCACAAGGTCGCCGTCGGGGACTTCGTCATCCCTCATCCCTTCAAAGAACCCTGGGTCTACCTCCACAAGGGCACAGGCACGCCCATCTCGGCCTGGCTCAACCCTTACACCATGGGCGGCTGGTGGGCCGTGCTTCTTTGCTTCTCCGTCCTGGTCCTGCGGGTCCGGATGAAGGCGGCCCTGACCGTGGCCATCCTGGCGGCCATCCTGGCCTTCTACTTCTGGATGGACAAGATCGGCCAGTGGGCGCCTTTTCTGGCGACGGTCCGAAAGCTCAAGGTCTACGGCAACTGGGGCATGTATACCATCCTGGCCGGAATCGCCACGGCCGACATCGTCGTCGTCTGGATCTACGCCCGCTTCCACTACTTCATCGCCACCCCCAACAAGGGCTTCCTGGTTTGGGGCGTCTACGCCTCGGAACGCCCCATCGAATACAGCGAATACGACCTCAACATCGACGTGGAGGACGTGGTGGAGCGCACCTTCGGATTCGGGTCCTTCCGGCTCCGCCACAAGACCGATCCTTCCCTGACCATCGAGTTCCCCAACGTCTGGCGCATCGCCAAGAAGATGAGCCGGTTCAACGAACTCACCACAGAGTGGCGGGTCAAGGCCATCCACGTGGAGGAAAAACCCAAGCCCTGAGGTTCCGGGTGCGTGGCCGGAAGGTTAATCCGCAAGAATCGAAGGGCATCCTCCTCCACGAGGCCCGCCTTCTCCTTCCCGCGCCTCTTCACGCATCCCGGGTGACCCTTTGGTTCCAGGCCGGGGGCGAATGGCTGATGGTGGACGAGATCACCCTCCTGGGGCCCCGGCCTTGACACTCCTCCCGGCCGGGAGGGACTCTTCCTTCCCATGAACGTCTACGCCTGGATCGTGCTCTCCGCCATTCTCCTGGACCTCCTCCTCCAGGGGGCCGTCTCCTACCTGAACCTCCGGACCCTCCGGGGCGGCCCGCCCCCCGAGGTGGCCGACCTCTACGGCGGGGAGAAGTGGAAGAGAACCCGGGAATACCTGGCCGCCCGGCTCCAGCTGGGCTGGGCGGAACAGATCTTCGATACCGTCCTTCTTCTGGCCTTCTGGTTCCTCGAGGGCTTTCCCGCCCTGGACCGGGCCGCCCCGGCCTTGGGGATGGGCGAAGTGGGGAAGGGCCTCTCCTTTCTTTCGATCCTCCTTCTCGGCAAGGCCCTCCTCGGCCTTCCCTTCCAGGCCTGGAGCACCTTCGTGGTGGAAGAAAAATTCGGCTTCAACCGGACCACGCCCAGGACCTTCCTCCTGGACCGGCTCAAGGGCCTGCTTCTCTTCGCCCTCCTGGGCCTCCCCCTGATGGCTGGGATCCTGGCCTTCTTCCTCTACGCCGGAAAGTGGGCCTGGCTTCTTTGCTGGGGCGCCGTCACCCTCTTTTCGCTCTTCGTCCAGTACATCGCCCCCACCTGGATCTTCCCCCTCTTCAACAAGTTCACCCCCATGGAGAAAGGCTCCCTGGAGGAAAAGATCCGGGCCTACGCCCAAAGGATCGGCTTTCCCCTCCAGGGGATCTTCGTGGCCGACGGCTCCCGCCGCTCCGGCAAGGCCAACGCCTTCTTCACGGGCTTCGGCAGGAACAAGAGGATCGTGCTCTTCGATACCCTCCTCCAGAAACACACAGAGGAAGAAGTCCTGGCCGTCCTGGCCCACGAGATGGGCCACTACAAGAAGAAGCACGTCCTCAAGGGAACCCTGCTCGGGATCCTCCACGCGGGCATCCTGCTCTTCCTCCTCTCCCTCTTCCTCCACGTTCCGGGCCTCCACAAGGCCTTCTTCATGGAGCGGATCACCGTCCACGGGGCCCTCGTCTTCTTCGGCCTCCTCTACGCCCCGGCGGAACTCCTCCTCTCCCTTTTCTTCAACAAGCTCTCCCGCCTCCACGAATACCAAGCCGACCGCTTCGCCAAGGAGACCCTCGGCACACCCGAACCCCTCGCCTCGGC
>JALUZX010000405.1 GCA_027011425.1 Planctomycetota bacterium | reverse complement strand
TTCCAGGGTGGAGGAAAGAAGGAAGAAGATGAGGAGCAGGAAGACCAGGTCCACCAGGGGGGCGATCCCGATCTCCGGGCCTTTCCTTCGGCTCCGCCTTCTTTCCAGGATGGTGGTCATCTTCTCTGCCGGTCCTTCTTTCCCCTTTCCCCCAAGGCCGGGCCTCCTCCGAGAGAGAGGCGGTTCCCCAGGGAAAGGAGTCGATTTTCCTGGGCCTGGGCCAGAGCTGCCAGCCCCGCGTGGACGAGCAGCCCTGGGATGGCCACCACCAGCCCGGCAAGGGTGGTGACCAGGGCCCGGGAGATTCCCTCCCCGAGCCGGGCCGGATCGGCCCCGCCGCCAGCCAGGGCCAAGGCAAGGAAGGCCCGGGTCATGCCGTCCACCGTGCCCAGGAGCCCCAGGAGGGGCGCCGCCGCCACCAGGGCCCCCGCCAGGGAGAGGCCCGCCCGGAACCTCCTCCCCTCGGCCTGAAAGGCCCGGTCCAGGGCGGGAGTCCCTCCTTGGCGGAAGGCTTCCTCCAGCCGCCGGGCCGGCTCCCACCCGGGAGGACCGCCCGAGGCGAGGTCTCTCTCCGCCGCCTTGAGGGAAGACCAGGCCGAGAGAAAGCGGTAGAAGGCAACCCCCCCGAAAAGGGCCCCAAGCAGGAGGAGCGCCCCCAGGACGGGCCCGCCGAGTTCCATGACCCTTCCAAGGCTGTCCATCTCAGCCTTCCTCTCCTCTCGCTTCCCCGGGGAGGACCAGGGCCAGGCGGGCGCCCTGCTCCTCCAGGTCCGCCTGCACCCGTTCGGCCTTTCCCGAGAGAATACTGTGGAGCAGAACCAGCGGAATGGCCACGATCAGGCCGAACTCCGTGGTGATCAATGCCTCGGCGATCCCCCCGGCGAGCATGGCCGAACCTCCTCCGCCGCCCGAGGCGGTGAGGGCAGAGAAAGTCCGGATCATCCCCGTGACCGTGCCCAGAAGCCCCAGGAAGGGAGCCAGCGTGCCCAGCACGGCGAGAGTCCCGAGAAGGCGTTCCAGCGAAAGGGCGCCCTGGAGGAGGGCCTGGTCCAGGATCCGTCCCGCCTCGGCCTCGGATCGTCCCGCCGCCTCGATGCAGGTCCCCAGGGCCTTGCCGGCGGCGCCGCCGAGGGACCGGCAGAGCCGGGCCGCCTCTTCGCGGCGGCCCTCGGCGAGAAGGGGGGGGATGTCCCGGGAGAGGCGGGCCAGGCGCCTCCCTTCCCGCCGGATTCCGATTCCCCTGAAAAGGGAGATGAAAAGGCCCATGATTCCGGCCAGGAGGATGAAATACATGACCGGTCCGCCCTCGGTGAAGAGCTGGACCGGGGTTTTTCCCGCCTCCATGCCTGCCAGGGCCAGCCCCCCGGTCACGTCCAGGGGGACCATGGGAAAAGAGGGCGCCTTGGCGGGGGCCAGCCTGGAGAGCGCCCGGGTGAGGGCGAACCCTGAAAACCAGCCTCCCGGCCGGGCCAGGCGGAAGGTCTCCCCCCGGGGGACCAGGATGCCTTGGGGCCCGGCGGCCCCGAGAAGCCCCACCCTGAGGAGGCCGGCTTCCAGGGGGTGGCCTTCAGGTCCAGGGAAGATCCCATGGACCCAACGAACTTTCCCTCCCTCCCGGACCTCGGTGAAGGCCAGGTCCAGGGCCGCCTCCAGGAGGGACGCGAAGGGCCCCTTCCCGCCGCGGGCCTTCCATTGGGCCCACTCCTTCTCCAGCCTGGACCTGGCCTCCCGGAATTCCGGGGAACCCAGGGAGGCCAGGGAGCCCTGGGTCCGGTCCAGGAGGGCCGGGACGGCGCGGGAAAGGAGGTCCACCATTTCCCCCCGGGCCCGGGCCAGGTCTTGTTCCTTTTTTTCCGCCTCCGAAAGAGCCAGGCCGGCTTTTTCCCTCTCCTTGCGGGCCTTTTCGATCTCCCCGGCCAGGGCGCGCTCCTCTTTTTCCCGGGAGAGGAGCCGGGCCAGGAGCCTTTCCCGGGCCTTCTCCCGGGCCGCCGCCTCCCGGCGGGCCTGGGCCTGGATGCGGGCCAGCCGCTCCCTGGCTTTTTGGATGAGTTTCCCCAGGTCCGGCCCGGTCTGGGCCCGGCAGGGGGGAGAGAGAAAGGGGAGGGGGAAGAAGAAAGAAAAGAGGAGAGCCAGCCGGGGGAGGTTCATCGTTTCTCCTCCTTCTCCTGGAGGGGAAGGAGAGGAAACGGGAGAAGGGAGAGTTCAGGGGCCTTTTTCCGGGACAGGACCTCCACGGCCGAGGCGATCCCCCGGGAGGCTCGGGCCCGGAGTTCCGCCGGGAAAGGGATCTCCCTCCCTGTCTTCTTGTCGATCCAGCCCGCCTCTTTTCCGTCCAGGCTCCGCCAGAGTGTGACTACTCCTCCCAGGCGGAGGTAGTCCCGGTAGGTGACCTTGCCCTTGGAGAGGACCTTCTTCCTTCGGACCTCCACGGCCCTGGCCCGCCCGGTGGCCTCCTCCAGGCCCAGGAACACCCGGGCCAGGAAGGCCGGGACCTGGAGGCGGGCCGGGGA
>JALUZX010000404.1 GCA_027011425.1 Planctomycetota bacterium | reverse complement strand
GTCCTCTTCGGGAGAAAAGAGAAAGAGGAGGACCAGTCCAAGGAAGCCGAGAATTCCGAAGAAGAGGGTGGCTGAGGGTCGACTCATCGCTTCGGGTGCTCCGTGTTCAAGGAATTACGAAATCCATGACTTTTTGACCGCTGTCCATCCATTGTTCCCATCTACCAGCGGTATTCCTTCAGGGCCTTCTCCAGGTCCTTCGCCGGGAGGGAGACGTCGAAGGTCTGGGTGCCCGGGACGTCCCGGACTTCGATGACGGGTTCTTTTTCCACGTCAAAGGAGCCGCTTCTCCAACCGCCGCCCTCCTCCTTTTTCAACATCCAAGTAATCTTGTATTTTCCCGGCGCGGAGAGCCAGCACTCGAGAACCCCGTCTTTCCCGAAGTAGGATGTCCGGGAACCCACGTAAAACAGGGGAGTGGAGGATTTTCTCTTTTTGAAATCCGGGAAAAAGTCGACCCCCAGGGAGAAGGGGGCTTCCGGCAGGGGCGCTTCTCCCCTGTAGACCAGGCGGACTTTGTAGCCTCTTTCCAGGACGACCTTGACGGGATTGCCGGCAGGCTGGACCTTTACAGGCTTGTAGCCCGAGGCCGTGACCATGAGAGTCTTTCCTTCTCCCGCGGCCAGGAGGAGGCGTTTTCCTTTTCTATACCAGGCGCTTCGACCGAAATCCTTGCCCCAGTGCACCCATGCGTCGGTGATCCTGTGTCCTTCCCTGTCCACGATCTCCAGATCGAGGATCTTGATCTTCCCCCGGAGGTCTATGTTCTTGAGTCTTGGGTCGGCCGCGTCCTTTCCGGCCTCCACAAGGATGCCCTGGATTTCGACAAGTGGTTTGATCTTCGAACCACCTCCATCCGAAGGGAGGCGGACCTCGAGGTCGTAGCTTCCCGGGGACAGCCCCTTCCATACCGCCTGGTTCGCTTTTTTCAGGTGTCCCCGAAAAGAAATTCTATTGGGTCCGCTGGAGACAAGGGAGATCCGCAGATCTTCCAAGGGCACTTCCGGATCGGCCAGGAAGGATGCCGTCACAGTGCCGCCTTTGTGGAGCACCAGGACGACGTCCGTCGAGCCGGGAGGAACGACGACTTCCTTGGGTTGGTACCAGCCGGGTTTTTGGGCCTGGAGCTTCAACTCGGGCCATTGGTTCTTCCCGAGCACTTTGAAGCGGCCCTTGGGGCCGGTGAAAGTGAAAGGGTTGCCGATGGGGGTCCAGAAAAAGTGCTTCTCGTCGGAACCGAAAGCCTTTTTCGCGGAGACCAGGATCCTGGCCCCTGGGACCGGTTTCCCCTGTGGGTCCTGGACTGTGCCGGAGACCAGGAAGTCGGGAGCGCGCAGTCGGATGACTCCCACGTCGGTCACGCCGGGAAGGAAATCCCGGCTGAGATCGACCTTGCCCTCCAGGATCTCCCCTGGTTTCCCCCTGTCGAATTGGAGGGTCAAAGTCCTGGATTCTCCCTGGAATTTCCCATCCTCCAGGTTGAACTTGAATCGCCCCTCCTTGTCGGTCCGAAGGATGGAGGAGGATGACGAGGATCCTCCCCCCTTTTTGGTTTTCAGGGTCCAGGCCAGGGTTTTCTCGGCCGCCGGTTTCCCGGAGGGTAGGAGGACCCGTCCGGCGAGGATGGTTTCCCGCTGTGTAAGGGCCACCCGGAAGGTGACGGTTTGGCCCGGCGCGGTCGGTCCGGGGCCTTTTACGGTATTAGGCTTGCTTCTGCCGATCATCATGGCGGAAGAGACCTTGCCAACGGTCACCTGCAGTTCCAGGCCGAGGCCCACGAAGGGGAAGAGGGCCTTTCCCCCTTTCACGGGGACCACGGGGTTCGCCTGCACGCCCGGGGGAGGAGTGAAGGGCCCCACTCTTTGAACCTTTTCCTTGGCCACGGAGATGGACGCGATGGCCTCTCCGTCTGCGACGGGTCCCTTGGGTCCCTGGACGTAGACTTCCACTCTGCCCGTGGGAGGCAGGGTGAAGATGATGGGTTTCTTTGGGAGGGCCTTGGGATCGAACTCCTTCTCCACAGGTTTCTTCAAGGGGACCAGGAGGGCGGCCAGGCCCTTGCCTCTATCCCTGAGTTCCCGGAAGAGGATACCCACGTGCCGGAACCGGGCGACACCCGAAGGGGCCTTGGTGGTCGCCCTCAAGGGAAAGCTCTTCATGGGGCCCATGGCCACGCCGATGCCCACGGGCACCCCCGCCACGGGCTCACCCTTGGAATTCTTTACCTGTACCAGGATCTCCTGGACGGGGGCGACTTCAATCTTGAGCGGGGGGGACATGACCCCCATGGGGGTGAGCATGCCCCAGAGGTTGCCCTTCCGGGCGGCCACGAGGGCGCCCATCCGGAGATTCCGGAGGGGATGGATCCAGGCGACCCCCTTGGAATCGGCGGTGTAGGTTTTGCCGAATTCCTGGAGGAACCCCTCGATCCGGCCGAATCCACCCGTGGCGGCCTCGCGCATGAGCCTGGTAGGGTCCTTTACGGTGGAGATGTCAAGGACCTGGACCTGGG
>JALUZX010000403.1 GCA_027011425.1 Planctomycetota bacterium | reverse complement strand
CTTCCTGGGGGCGGGCTTCACGGGAAACCTTCTTCCCGGGACACCCTGGGACTCCAGAATGTTGAACTGGAGACCTGCCAGAAAGAGAGTCGTTCCCGCCAGGGCCAGAATCACCAGGTTTTTCGCTCGGTCAGCATCCATCGCGCGCACGCCCTTCCCTCACACCAGAGCCCCCCGGGGAAGGAGGCCCCTCCCGGTCCGGCCGGGGAAAAAAGGATCATATAGGGGGAAGGCGCCCTTCGGAAAGGGGGTGGGGCAAGGATTCCTCCTCAAACCCGTTCCCACTCCCCCACGATCTCCTCCCAGAGGTCCTGGACCGTCACAATCCCCAAGGGCTCCCCTCCCCGGCCCCGGACCAGGGCGATCCGGGCCTTCATCCTCTGGAGAAGGAGGAGCCCCTGGTCCACGGAGAGATCCGCAGGGATCTCCTCCAGCCTCCGCAAGTGATCCTTGAGAGGACAATCCGGCCTGGGGTCGTAGAGGACGTCCAGCAGGTAGATATAACCTGCCAGTTCCGTGGGCTCCCCGGAACCGAAGACGGGAAACCGGGAAAATGGGCGGTTCCGGGCCCAGGCCAGGAAGGCATCCTTTTTCCAGGACAGGTCGGCCAGGGCGACCTTTTTCAGGGGGACCAGGACGTGGCCTACCTCCACCCGTTCCAGGTCCACCAGCCGGCCCGCAAGTTCCGCCTGGACGCGGCTCAAAATGGACCCCTTCCCCCCCTTTTTCCCCAGCAGGGTCCGGAGCCCCTCCCTTCCGGCCAGGGGAGAGAGAACGCCTCCGCCCCCCCGGGCGAGCTTGATGGCCAGCCGGGCGGGGATGGCGAGAAGAAGGATCAACGGGGAAAGGACCACCCCCGCCAGGGAGATGCCCGAGGAAAACCGGTAGGTCAGGGTCTCGGCGGCCGCCCGGAAGAGCACCTTGGGGAAGACCTCGCCCAGAAGAAAGAGCAGGGGCGTGAGAAAAAGGGTGTTCAAGAGATAGATCCAGGGCCCCTCGTTCCCCCTTTCCAGGTTCAGAGCCCGGAGAAAGAAGGCCTCCCCCAGGTGGGTGGCCAGGTCCACGGAAAGGTTGGTCCCAAGGAGGACCACCGTCATGAGCCAGGCCGGCCTCGAGAGGTGCTGGAGGAGGCGGCGCGCCGCCGGATCTCCGTCCCCGGCCCGAAGCTCCAGGCGGAACTTGTTCAGGGAGTAATACCCCGTCTCCATCCCCGAGAAATACCCGGCAAGGAGGATGGCGGCCAGAAGTCCCAGGAGAAGAAAGAAGGTCATCCTTGGACCTCCTCTTCCCCCCCGCCGGGAGGCCTTCGGGTCATCTCCACCAGCACCACCCTCTTCTTCCGGACCTTGAGGACCCGGAAGAGATAGGTGCCGAAAACGGCCTGGTCCCCCTGGGTGGGAATCCGCCCCAATAGCCAGGCCACCAGCCCCCCCACGGTCTCCACCCGTGCAGGGATCTCCCCGTCGGGAAGGAACCGCTCGGCCCATTCCCGGATGGAGAGGGTCCCCTCGATCCGCCACCTTCCTTCGCCGGCATGCCGGATCTCGTCGCCCGGTTTTTCATACTCCTCGCTCAACTCCCCCACGATGGTCTCCACCAGGTGCTCCAGGGTGAGGAGGCCGGCCAATCCCCCGTATTCGTCCACGGCGAAGGCGAAGTCCCTGCCCCCCCTGCGGAAGACATCCAAGGCCGCCTCCAGGCGGGCCACCTCCGGCACCACCGGAAGAGACCGCACTCTCCGTATGAGAGGGACGTCCTCTTCCCCGAGAAAGAGGTCCCGGGCCGTGACGATTCCCTTGGCCCTGTCCAGGTCCTTCTTGTAGACCACCGCCCAGGGAAGGGTCTTCTTCCTCATGTAATCCTTCAGCTCCCCGATCCCCCGGTCCAGGTCGTAGGCGGGCAGGTCCACTCTCGGGATCATGACCTCCCGGACCTTGAGTTCCCCCATCTCCACCACTTCCCTGAGAAGCGAGGCCGTCCGGTGATCCAATCCGAAATGATCCGCCCTCCCGTGTATGAGGCGGGCCATCTCCGCCGGGGTGAGGCGCCTCCGTTGTTCCCCTTCCCTGGAGAGACGCCCGAGGAGCTTCCCCGCAAGGAGGGCCAGGATCTTCCGGCCCGGCGCGAAAAGAACGTGGACGAGGGAGAGGAAGGGAGCCACCAGCCGCGCCGCCTGGAGCGGGCTGCCCATGGCCAGGGTCTTGGGAACGATCTCCCCCATCACCAGAAGCAGGACCAGGAACCCCAGGGAAAGCCCGGCCTGTCCCCAGAATCCCTCGATTCGGGACACCGTGGAGGCGGCGAGGCTGAAGTAGAGGACGTTCACCGCCAGGTTGGCCAGCAGGATGGTGGAGAGAAGGGCCCCCGGGTCGTCCAGGAGGCGGCCTACCATCCGGTCCAAAGAATTCTTGTGCCAGAGGAGGGTCCCCTCGATCTCCGGGGGAATGCTGAAAAGAGCGGTCTCGCTCCCCGAGAAGAACCCCGAAAGGAGGAGGAGAATGAGCATCACCAGGAGCTGGAT
>JALUZX010000402.1 GCA_027011425.1 Planctomycetota bacterium | reverse complement strand
GGCCCACCCACCCTGGGCGGAGGGGAAGGCCGTGGGGCTCTTCGCCAGCAGGAGTCCCCTTCGGCCCAACCCGATCGGGCTTTCGGTGGTGAAGGTCCTGGCCGTGGAGGGCCGGGAGGTCCGGGTCTCCTCCCTGGACGCCTTCGACGGCACCCCCCTTTTGGACATAAAGCCCTACGTGAAGGACCTGGATTCCAAGGAGGACGCAGACTACGGCTGGCTCGAGGACCTGCCCGGCAAGGACCACCTCATCCTCCACATCAAGGGAATCCCCCACGACTATTGACGCGGATCCCTTATTTACGAAAAAATGGTATGAAAAAGCGGACCCTTCCCATTCTTCCTCTTCTCCTCGCCCTGCCTCTCTTCTCCGCCTGTCTCTCGCCCGGAAATGCGAAATCCTTTCTCCTGGGAGAAACGCCGGGGCCTTTTGCCGGGAAATGGCGGCTTGCTCCGGGGGTGGAATTTCGAGTGGAAGAAAAGGCCGGACTCCAAGGGTTTCGGTGTTTTCTCTCCGGCCGCGGCCCTTGGGACCTGGAGCGGTCTCCCGGGGGAGGGTGGTGGGTGCCCGCCCTTGGGATGGGGGTGGTCTTCTCCGGGCCCAAGGGAAGGGGCAATGTGGTTCTCTCCCGTTTCGGGGAAACCGCCCGGGGCGTTGAGGCCGGCGGCGGCGACACGGAAGGGAACAAGGGGCGCCCCATTTCCCTGGACCGGGTGAAAGGATGGATCCCGGCCTGGATGATGCTTTACAACGTGCCCGGCGTTTCCCTGGCGGTCATCCGGGGGGGACGCCCCGGAGAACGCGCCCAGTTCGGTCTCCTGGCTTCCAACGCCCCCTGGAAGGTGACGGAGAAGAGTCTCTTCGAGGCTTGCTCCATGAGCAAGCCCTTGTTCTCTTATGCCGTATTGAAGCTCGTGGAGAGGGGGGCGCTGGACCTGGACCGCCCCCTGGATTCCTACCTTCCCTCTCCTTACCTGCCGGGGGAGAGGTGGTCGGGCCTGGTCACGGCGCGGATGGTCCTCTCCCACAGGACGGGGCTTCCCAACTGGCGGAAGGGAGGATGGCTCGGGGGAGGGCCGCTGCGTTTCCTTTGCCGGCCCGGAAGCAGGTTCACCTATTCCGGAGAGGGCTTCACTTGGCTTCAAACCGTGGTGGAGAGGATCACCGGGGAGCGGATGGACGCGTGGATGGAGAAGACCTTGCTCCGTCCCATGGGAATGGTTCTCTCGAGCTACCGGTGGAAGAGGGCCTTCGAGCCGCTCTACGCCCACGGGCACGACAAGTTCGGGCGGCTCAAGAATTACGCTCATTACTACCGCCCCAACGCCGCTTTCAGCCTCTATACCACGCCCGCGGAATACGCCCGCTTTCTCGCGGCAATGATGGACGCCCATCCTTCCCGCCCGTGGCAATTGAGGCCCGGGACGAGGGATCTCATGGTCGAGGGCCGTCTCCCCGGAAGGGTGGGAACCCTGAGAAGCCTGGGGTTCGCCGTCCGTCCTTTCCCGGGCGGGGCCCTGGTGGAGCACGGCGGTTCCAATGGGGCGGGTTTCAGGTGCTTCAGTTTCTTCGACCCCGGGAAGGGCAAGGGCCTTGTGATCATGACCAACAGCGACAGCGGGCGGGCCCTCTACCTCCGGGTCCTGGAGGCCCTTGAACCCCGATATTCCAGTCCTGCCGGGGAGGGGAAGGGCGGCTGACCCTAAGCGCTCAACTCCTCTTTCCTCCCTGCCGATGGGAAAAGGGTCGTTCCGGGTTCCGCGCCGGGGCGGAGGACACTTTTTTTGAAAGGCGGCGCCGGCATGAAGGGCGTGATCAACAAGGGCATCCAGGAGATGGTGGTCTCCCGGTTCGGCCATGAAACCTGGGAAGCGGTCAGGAGAAGGGCCGGTGTAGAGGAGGAATTTTTTCTCCTGACCGAGGACTATCCCGACGAGGGGACGGAAAAACTCGTCCAGGCCGCCGCCCTGGTTTTGGACCTTCCCGTGGAAGGGGTGATGGTGGAATTCGGGCGCTACTGGTTCACCCACGTGGCGCCCGTGCTCTACCCGACCTACATCGCCCTGGCCGGTTCCTCCCCGGTGGAGATGCTCAAAAACGTGGACCGCATTCATCGCCTGGTGACCCGGAATCTTCCGAGCGCCTCTCCCCCATCCTTCCAGGTGGAGGAGGGAGAGGACGGCATGCTGAGGTTTCACTATTATTCCACCCGCGGCCTCTGTCCCGTGGTCCGGGGCGTGGTGGAAGGGATCGGGGAGTATTTCGGGAAGCCCCTGGCCGTCACGGAGGTGGAGTGCGCTCTTCAGGGGGACCACCACTGCGTGTTCGAGGTCTTCCCGCGATGAATGCCCTGGAAAAAGGAATCGAGATCGATCTCCAGGCCCTGGGGAGAATCTTCCCCTTCTCTATCCTGGCCGACGAGTCCTGCAAGGTCGCCTGGGCGGGCTCGGGCGTAACGCGGAGAATCCCCGGGGCGCGGGGGATGTCTCTCGAAGGCGTCCTGAGGACGGAACAGGGGGCCC
>JALUZX010000401.1 GCA_027011425.1 Planctomycetota bacterium | reverse complement strand
GCCTTGGGAAGGGTCCGGTCCCTTTCGCCTCCGCCTCCCTCCCCGGGCCCTCTCATCCCAGCTTCCTCGGCGTGCTTCCCCTCTCCCCGAGAACCTCCAGGAAAGATCGCTTCAACCGGTTTTCCAGGCGCCTCAACCCCCGGTCGGAGTCGTCCACCGTGCTGATGCGCCCACCCGCCACGGACCCATGCCCTCCGAAGGTCCCCTCCCCTTTCAGGACGTCCTTGAGGAGGAGCCAGGCATCCTTTCCTTTTCTCTCGGCCGCCCGGACGGAGAGGTAGTAGACCCCGTTGTAGAACCCCCCGCAAACCACCCAGGAGATCCCCTCCAGCCTGAGGAAAAGATCGGCCACCTCGGCCACCATCTCGGGGTTGTCCGTCCTCCTGAGCGAGCAGATGATCACGCTTCCATAGATTCGGGCCGTCGTAAGCGCCTTCCGGAGGGCCTGGAAGTAGGATGTGGTCACCGTGGGATTCGTGACGGCCCGGAGGGCCTCCCTGTCCACCAGGGGGTAGAGGTCCAGGTGGGCCTTCTTGTCCAGTTCGCTCACGTTCCTGGAGAGATCGGCCGTGTCGGTGCGGATGCCGTAATAGAGGGCCGACGCCACCCGGACGGGGATCTCCACATCCAATTCATGGAAATACTCCGTAAGGATCGAGGATGTGGCCCCCACCTCGGGACGTATATCCACGAAAGGCAGGTCCAAGGCATCCATCCCCCCCGGGGAGACGTGGTGATCCACCACGACGTCAGGGAAGGATCCCTCGGGAAGGACGGTGTGCCCGAAGCCCGGCTGGGTGTCCACCAGGGCCAGGCCGTCGAAACGCTCCGCGTCCACCTTCTCCATGGGAACCAGGGGAAGCTCGAGCACCTTCACCATGGCCTTGTTTTCGGCCCTAAAGATATCTCCCTGGTAGGCCAGGGTCGCAGGAATCCCGAGGGTCTTCTCCACCAGCCAACCCAGGGCGAATCCCGAGGCCATCCCGTCGGGGTCGGGGTTGGTGTGGGTCAGGACCAGAAGGGCTTTCTTCCCCCCCAAAGCGGCGAGCAGCCCCTGCGCCCGGGTGTCTTCCTTCCCCTTGAGGAGAATCAAGTCCTTTCCTTCCTTCCGCCTCGGCCCAAGGTCCCCGCCGGATTTCGGCAAAGCTCCCCCTCCTCCTAGAGTCCTTCCAGGCTCTTCGACGCGAGTTCCAGGCCGTCCCACCCGAAGGAGAGCCCCACCTCCAGGACCCAGGGCCTCCTGAATCCCGGAGCTTTCAGATAGTCCGCCACCAGATGAAGATCAAGCCTTCCCATCCCGGGAAGAAGTCCGGCCTCGCCCGGGCGTACATCTCCAAGGGAAAGGCCTTCCAGGAAGGGAGATGCCTCTTCCAGGAGTTCCCCCATGGGTTCGTCCCCGGCCAGCTCCCGGGCGGTGGCCGCCCCCGTGTCCACCCAGATCCGGACCCGCTCCCTCCCCAAGTCCTCGGCCAGGTCCCGGAGATCGGCGGCCCGGTCCAGGCCGGCCAGGTCGAAACCGTTGCGCAGGCAAAGTAGGGCTCCCTCGGCCTGCAGGGAGATCCCGTGGAGAAGGCGGCAGACCCGGTCCAGGGCCTGGTCCCGGGTCTTTTCCCGCAGGATTTCCACCTGGGAGCGTCTCTCCTCCAGGTCCTCCAGGGGCCTCCGTAGATCCCCCATCCACCCTTCGGGAACGGGCAGAAGCCCGGGGCGGACCAGGATCCTGGGGCATCCCGCCGCCCTTGCCCATTCCAAGGCACGGGAGATCTCCTCCAGGGCCGCCTCCCGCCCCTCCCGGGAAGGAGAGGCCGGTCCTTCCCGCCCCGGCCCCAGGGGAGGGCTCTCCTCCAGCAAGGGGAGGGGACCCGCCTGGAGGGCCGTCACTTTCATGGGCCCTTCCCGGATCCACTGGATCATCCCGGTCCACTCCCGGTCGCCCGAGGCCCCGTGGGGATCCAGGAGAATCTCCCGCCACCCACCGGCCAGGGCCTTCTCGAGCCTCTCCCCGGGAGAGAGCCCGGGAAGGACCTTTCTCAACCAACCAACGGGAAGGGCCCCCACGTCCGCATCCCTCCGCGCTTATACCTCTTGGGACAAGGGTCTGACCGAATCGTTACCCTAAGGACCTTTACGTAGGCCGTAGAAAAGGCGAAAACGTATCTCAGGTCCTCCGAACCATTACAGCATAAAAAGGAGAAAAACCATGCGAAACCTGCTGTCCGTTTTGGCTCTGGCGGCCTTGGTGGGCGCACTTCCCGGAACGGCCCTTGCCCAAAGGCGGCCCAGGAGACCGGCGCCTCCGCCCTCCAAAGACGTTCTCAAGCATATCGACCAGAGGTTGGACAGGTTGGAAAGGACCCTCAAGAGCCTGGCTGCCACGATGGGAAGACTCTACCGGATGAACTACGCCCGGGACGTCCGGATCCGGAGGCTGGAATCGGCCGTAAGAAAACTGGCCGCCAGCAAGACCCGGCACCCCGCCGGCCCCCTAAAAAAGCCTTCTCCCCGGAAACATTCCGTCCGCAAGTCTCCTAC
>JALUZX010000400.1 GCA_027011425.1 Planctomycetota bacterium | reverse complement strand
GACCTCCCGGGGCCTGAACCGGGGGGGCCGGAGGGCCCCCTGGAGAGACCGATCTCCACCCCTCCCGCCCGGTTTGCCTCGATCCTGCAACCTTCCAGGGAGAAGAGGAGTTCCCCCTCGGGGTTGACCCGGAGTTCCCGGGCGAGCAGGCCTTCGTTTCCGTTCCTACGTATCAACGACTCCTGGAAACGAAGCCCCGTAAGCCCCCTGACGATCACTCCGGCCCCGCTGTTTCCGAGGATCCGGAGGAAAGAGAGGTCCCCTTCCACCCGGTTTTCCGCGGCCGCCTGGCCGGTGAGGACCATTCCCGGCCCCGAACACCTCACGATCGAGACGTTTCTCAGGGCCACTCTCCCCGGCCCGGTCCGGAAGCCCGTGTAAACCCGGCCCTCTCCGTCCAGCATGACCCCCGTCACCAGGGTGTGGGCAGGTCCGGCGACCCCGAGGAGGGGTCCCGAGGCGGGCCCTCCCACGATCCGGGTCACGTATTTCACCGGGTCCCGCCTTCCCGGGTCCATGGAAGGATCGAACCCTCCGGCCAGGGCCACTCCCCCGGGAAGGTAGAGGCCGCCCGGAATCGCCCCTTCCCCCACGTAGAGCGTGCAGGGAGCGGGAACACGGGGCAAGGCCTCCCGGACCGAAGCGAAGGCTTTCTCCGGGGTCTTTCCGTCCCGGGAAGGGGCCCTGTTTCCCGGTTTCACGTAGCGCACCGGGGCGGGAACGAAGGAGAGGGCCACCTTGTCCTTGTCCAGAAAGCCCGACGCGTCACGAGCCCTCACGGTCACCCAGTAGACCAGGCCGTTTTTCAAGCCCTTCACTTCCAGGGAGGTCCGGCCCGTGACCTTGGAGTCCGGGACGTTCTCGTCGAAACGGAAGGGCAGGGAAGAAAGGTAGACCCAGTATTGGATGCCTTTCCTGGGAACCCGAACCGTCTTCTTTCCCTTTTTCACCTCCTCCGTGACGGGCTCCCAGGAAAGAAGGGCGCCTCCGTCCAGGGGAAGGGCTTCCCTGCAGCCGGCGAAGGTCTCCGACGGATCGGCTCCACCGGGCCGGACTTCCGGGTCCCCCGCAGAGGTTCCCGGCGCGCTCCCCCCGCCCCCGGAAGATCCGCATCCTCCCAGGAGGAATGCCAGGCAAAGGAGGAGGGCCAGAGGTGAGGAAGAAAAAAACCTGGGTTTCATGGGACATCCTGGAAAGGGAACGTGGGAACACCCAAGGATAAAGGCGAAACCCCCGGTGTCCACCGCTCCCGGCCCGACCCGGGACAGGAAAGGCGGCTCTCCGGGGACCGGACGTTGACCCTTGTTCCCCCCTGAGGCAGGTTGGCTCCATGGGCCAGGAAGAATCAAACGCAAAACGAAGTCGGCCGGGAGGCCCCAAGCCGCCTTGGCTGAAGATGAAGATCCCCGGAGGAGAGGCCTACCTCAGGGTGAAAGGACTCCTCCGGAAGGGCTGTCTCCACACGGTCTGCCAGGAGGCAAGGTGCCCCAACCTCGGGGAATGCTGGGGCGAGGGGACGGCGACCTTCTTGATTCTCGGAAAGGTGTGCACCCGGGGGTGCCGGTTCTGCGCAGTCGAGACGGGGAAGCCCGGGGGGAGGTGGGACCGGGAGGAACCCTCCCGGGTGGCCGCGGCGGCGGCAGCCATGAAACTCCGCTACGTGGTCCTTACCTCGGTGGACCGGGACGATCTTCCCGACGGAGGCGCCCAGGCCTTCGCCCTCACTCTCCAGGCCCTGGCACGGAGCATTCCCGGCGTGCGAACGGAAGTGCTCGCCCCGGACTTCCAGGGCCGAAGGGCCTCCCTGGAAACCCTGCTCCTCCAGGGAAAGCCCCACGTCTTCGCCCACAACGTGGAAACGGTCCGCTCCCTCACCCCCAGGATCCGGGACAGGCGGTGCTCCTTCGACCGCTCCCTGGAGGTGCTCCGCCTGGCCAAGAAGATCCTTCCCGGCCAGGTCACCAAGTCGGGGCTCATGCTGGGCATGGGGGAAACCAAGGAGGAAGTCCTGGAGGCCATGGAAGAACTCCGCGCGGCGGGGGTGGACATCCTGACCCTGGGCCAGTATCTCCAGCCCACGCCCCGCCATCTTCCGGTGGAGCGTTACCTGGAACCCTCGGAGTTCCTCGATCTCGCCCGCATGGGGAGGCGGATGGGATTCGCCCACGTCGCCTCGGCCCCCATGGTGCGCTCCTCCTACCAGGCTGCCCTGGCCTACGAAAGGGCTAGGTCTTCCGGTAGACCGGAAACCCACGGGTCCGCACCAGCCTGAATCCCCCCTTCCCGTCGCGCAGGACCAGGAGCCCCTCGACGCCCGGGATCTTTTCCAGGACGGCAAGCCCTTCCTTTCCGAGCACAAGAAGCCCCGTGGCCAGGGCGTCGGCCTCGGCCCCCGTAGGGGCGGCCGCCGCGGCGGTCAGGGGCACGTCCGGGTCCTCCGGGTCCAGAGGCTCCCCCGTGCGGGGGTCCAATACGTGCCCGAACTCCCGCCTCCCCGCCCGGACCACCCGCTCCAGGAGACCCGACGCGGCC
>JALUZX010000399.1 GCA_027011425.1 Planctomycetota bacterium | reverse complement strand
GTGGGACCTTCGGCTCGCCGGCCTGGGAATCCTTCTCTTTTTCCTTGGACTCCTGCCTTTCAATGATTGGCTCCCCGCTTCCTCGGTCCTCCTGGCCGACCGGTATCTCTACCTTCCCATGGCGGGCCTGGCCCTGGCTTTCGGCGCTCTTGCCTCGGGTCGGGTGAAACCGGGTTTCCTTTGGACGGGCCTTCCCGTTCTGGCGGTTTGCGCCTTCCTTCCCTGGACCTGGATTCGGAACGGGGCTTTCCTGGATTCGGAGAGCCTCTGGAAGGCCACCATGGCCGCCGAACCCCGTTCCGCGCTGGCGCCCTTCAACCTGGCCACGGAAAGATTGAAGAAAGGGGGGCTTTCGGCCGTGCGGGGAGAGGAAGGGGTGAAGACCTGGAACCTTCTGGAAAAGGCCCTGGAACGGGCCGTCCGACCCCAGCTACGGGCCAGGATCTACCGCCAGGAAGCGGTCTTCTTCTCCTGGAAACTGGATCCCCTCGAGGCGGCCCGGCGCCTAGGGATGGCCTGTGCCGAGCTGGAAAAACTTCCCTGGAAAGGCGCGGTCCGCCGGGCCTGGGGCCGAATCAGCCTCGAGAGGGCCCGCAGGCTCGAAGAGGCGGGGAGAAAGAAGGAAGCCCGGATCCTGGTGGACCTGGTGGGGAAACGCCTCCCAGGGTGGGTGGAGGGGAAGATCTACCGGGCTTCCCTCCTGGTGGAGGAGATCGAGTCCCTCCAGAAGAAGGGCCGGACCCGGGAAGCGGCCCGGAAGGCCCGGGAGGCCCGCCCCTTTATCGAGGGCCTGGTGCGTGAGCACCCTGGGAACTACGAGGCCCTCCGGGCCCTGGCGCGGCTGGAGGCCACCCGCCTGGCGGGGGGGAGGTTCACCCGGGCCATGGGACTCCTGAAGAAGGCCGAGAAGCTGGACCCCGGAAGGCCCCAGGCCTACGTGGAGACGGCCAACATCTACCTGGCCATGGATCCTCCCGCCGTGGATTCCGCCCTTGCCGAGCTGGACAAGGGCCTTTCCAGAATACCCGGTAATCCGGATCTCCTCGCCCTAAAGGGGATGATTTTCTTCCAGCGGGGCCGCATCGACCAGGGCGTGGCCTTCCTGGAGGAGGCTTTCCGGAAGGCGCCCCAGCGCTTGGACATCCGGGACACCTTGATCCAGGCCCTTTGTGACGCCGTTGAGGAGAGTCTCCAGAAGAAGGGCGACGCGGACCCGGGCAAATGGCTGGACCTGGCGCAGAAATTGGACCGGAACCATCCCGAGGTCCTCCGTGTGACCGGCCTCTACCTGGCGGCCGGGGGAAAGCTCCGGGAGGCCGTGGAGGTCCTTTTGCGGGCCCTGAAAGAGGGGGCCCGGCCGGGGCCCACCAGGAGGGCCCTGGCCCGGGTCTACCGGAAGATGGGATACCTCCTTCTTCCCAGAAGGCGGGCCCTGGCCTTGGATGCCTTCCGGAAATCCCTGGAATACACGCCTCCCGGAGAGCCCCTGGGATCCATTCCGGGGATCCTGGAGACGGAGATCCGGAAACTCCGGCAGAAGGCCCGTGACGCCCTGGCGGAGGGAAAGCGCCGGGAGGCGTCCTCCCTCCTGAAAAAGGCCCTTTCCTTGGCAGACCCTCGTAGGATGCCCGAGGCCTGGGCCCTTCTTCTCCTGGACCGGGCCCGACTGGAAGGGAGAGGCACGGGCAAGGCCCGGAAGGAGGCGCTGAAGATCCTTTGCCGGGACCTGGGTTGTCCCGGCGCCGGAGAGAAGGACCTCGGACGGGCGGTCCAGGGATTCCTGGGGCCCAAAGTGGAATCCTGGCTTACCGCCGGGAAGAGCGGAAAGGCCTTGCGGGTCCTGGAGATCGCCTCCCGCCTCCTGGCGCCCAGTCCAGGGATCTTCGCCCTCCGGGCCCGGGTTCTTCTGGCCCGGGGGGAAGTGGGGGCCTGCCGGAAGGTCCTGGATCGGGCCTTGGCCCGGTGGCCCCGCCACCAGGGACTTCTCCAGGAGAAGGGACGGCTCCTCTGCCTGGAAGGCCTGGAGCAATGGAAAACGAACAAGAGTTCCCGGGTCCTGGAGAAGATCGTCCAGGGAGCTTCTCTTTGCGGCCCCGGGAAGGTTCCTCCCGAGGCGGATTCCTTCCTGCGACGCAAGGCCGCCCAGGTCCTGGAGAAGGCCGAAGACGCCCGGGCCGGAAAGGACTGGAAGAAGGCCCTGGCCCTCCTGGAGATGGGCATCCATTACCTTCCTCCGGGTGTCCCCCGCCAGGTCCGCTGGAGGGCCTTCCTGGAGAAAGGACTCTGCCTGGTCAGGCTGAAGGAGCCCCTGAAGGCCTTGAGAGTCCTGGAAGCGTTGGACCTGGAGGCCCGGGCGGAGAAAGTGCCTTTCCCCCAGGCCGTCCGCGCCAGGGCCGCCTTGCTGGCCGCCATGGGGCGGGCAGGAGAGGCACGGGAGGTGATCCTGTCATGGTTGAAGTCTTTTCCCGGCGACCCCGGGGCCAAGACGCTCCGCTTGCTCCTGGGCCGGCTCCTCCCGGCCTCCCGGCCGGGCCGGGGAAAATGAGAAGGCCCCCCTTGTCGCGGTCTCCGGGCTTTGCTAACCTCCCGGCGCCTCGGGGGGTCTTCCCGGGGTTGTTCCTTTACAAATTCTTGGTTGGCTTTCGAGATCGTCGAATTCGGCGGCGAAACGGAGCGGAAGGCGAGACCGGATCGGTCTCCATGGGCTGGGCCTGGGAGGGGACCCATGGCAAGGAAAAAAGCGAAGAGTCTCATCGATGTTCTGCAACGAAGCATGGGCACGTCCGGGCCCGTCTTCGGAAAACCCAAGGCTTCCAGGCCGGGGAGTCGTTCCCGCAAGGCCTCGGGGTCTTCTTCCCGGGCGGGGGGAATCGGGGAGAAGAAGATTCAGGTGAGTCTTTCCCTGAACGCCCTGTTGGGCCTGGTGGTGCTCCTGGCCGTTTTGCTGGCCGGGATGTATGGGTTGGGCCGATTCCAGGCTCTTGCCGGGAGCAAACCGGGCAAGGCTCCGGCCTTGGCGTCCATGGAGATGGCTTCCGGCTCTTCACCGACGGCGGCGCCGAGCCGGAAAGGACTGGGGCCTTCCCGGGCCAAGGCCGGGACCGCCGGGAAGAAAGCCCGGGCGCCGAAGACCCGCCGCGGGCTTTGCGTGATCAGCTATGCCTATACGCCAAAGGGCAAGGCCCACGCTGTCCAGATGGTAAAATGGCTCCGCTCCCAGGGCCTGGCCGACACCCTCTACGCCTCGTATGCCTCGAAGAGGGGGAAGAGCTGGATGGTCGTGGTTCCACTGGGGCGGGAATCGACCCAGGCCCTTACCAGGAGGGTGATGGCCCTGAAGGCTCCTCCTTTCGCCGAGAAGACCTTTCGGTTCGCCGACCAGAAGATGTTTTTCGTGACCCTTCGGGTCGACGGGTGATCCGGCCTTTCCGGGCGCGCCGGCCGGCCCGGAACAGCAACAGGGAATGAAAAGAGATGTCCATCCATAGAAGTTTGAAGAGCAGCGGCAGGTTGATCCGGGCCCGGAACGTCTGGACCCGGCTCGAGCGACTCCAGGCCCTCCTCAAGGAGGACCGCTGGAGGGAGGGAGATCCCATCACGGGTCTCCCCAAAGTGCGGACCCGGTTCAAGACCAAGAGCAAGAAGCAGCTCAAGGAAGAGGCCAAGAAGGCTGCGGGGGACAAAGAAAAAGAGGAAAAAACCGAGGAGTAGGCGGCGTTCTCCTCCAAGGATTGGGGGCGGTTTCCCTTGGGAAACCGCCCTTTTTTTCGGAACTTGGGAGGGACCATGATTGCCGGCCGGGTGAAACACATTGAAGCCAGCGGGATCCGGAAGGTCTTCGAATTGGTTGCCACCATGGAGGACCCCGTCAACCTCTCCATCGGGCAGGCGGACTACGACCCCCCGGTGGAACTTCAGGAGGCGGCGGTCCGGGCCATCCGGGGAGGGTGGAACCGCTATTCCGTCACCCAGGGTTTTCCCGAGCTGAACGAGAAGATCCTGGACCGGTACGAAGAGATCCAGGGGGTGCGGCCCGAGGCGTCCATGTTGACCTGCGGGGTCTCCGGGGGGGTCCTCCTCTCGTTCCTCTGCCTCCTGGAGGCCGGGGACGAGATCCTCCTGCCCGACCCTTATTTCATGATGTATCGCCACTTGGCTCTCATGTGCGGGGCCGAACCGAAATACTACTCCCTCTACCCCGATTTCCGGCCGTCCCTAGGGGAGATCGAGTCCCTTCTCTCCAAGAGGACCAAGATCATCCTGGTGAACAGCCCCTCCAACCCGACGGGCGGGGTTTTCGCAGAAGAGGAACTTAGAAAGATCGGTGAGATGGCCGACAAGGCCGGGGCCGTTCTGGTCTCCGACGAGATCTACGAGCAGTTCGTCTACGAAGGACCCTTTGTCTCACCGGGACGGTTTGCCGGAAAGTCCCTGGTCCTGGGCGGTTTCTCCAAGACTTTCGGGATTCCCGGGTGGCGGCAGGGATTTGCTCTCGGACCGGCGGAGATCATCGAGCCCATGAGGACCCTGCAGCAGTTCACCTTCGTCTGCGCGCCCACCCCCTTCCAGAGGGCGATCCTGGACACCTGGGGGCTGGATATGTCGGGCTACGTGAAGGCCTACGTGGAGAAGAGGCGGATCCTGGTCGAGGGCCTGGACCCGGTTTTCAGGCTTGTCCCCCCGCAGGGGAGTTTCTACGCCTTCCCGTCCTACCCGGAGGGATTGGATCCCGGGGAGTTCCTGGAAAAGGCCTTGGCCCGGAAAGTCCTGGTCGTTCCCGGCTCGGCCTTCTCCTCCAGGAATACCCATTTCCGGATCAGCTTCGCCGCCCCGGACGAGAAGATCCGGGAAGGGGTGAGGATTCTCAACGAGATCGCCCGGGGAGGATGAGAGATGACTGGCCCCGCTCCGCCGGGTTACCTGGCCGGTCTCTTCCGTTCCCTCCAGGGAGAGGGACCCTGGGCGGGAAGGCCCGAGGTCTTCCTGCGGCTGGCAGGGTGTTCGGTCGGGTGTCCCTGGTGCGACACCAGGGATGCCTGGGAAAGACCCCCTTCCTTCCCCGTCGCCGGCGGTGAAGCCGAACCCAATCCCGTGGAGGCGGACCGGGCTGTCCGCCTGGCGAAGGAGGCCGCCCGCCCTTCGTGCAAGTGGATCTCCTTTACCGGTGGGGAACCCCTGGAACAGGGCCCTTTTCTCCGGGCCCTTCTTCCCCTTCTCCGGGGGGAGGGGTTCTTTCTCCACCTGGAGACCGCCGGGGTTCATCCCGGCCCGCTGGAGAGTCTCCTTCCCTTCCTGGACCAGGTTTCCATGGATTGGAAATTGCCCTCTCTCGGGGGGCGGGATTTCCGGCCGGCCCACAAGGCCTGCCTGCGGGTTCTTTCCTCCTGGGAGGGGGGGAAGGCTGTGAAAATCGTGGTCGGTGCCTCCTGCCCTCCTTCCGAAGCGGAAGAGGCCCTGGGAGAGGCTCTGGGGATCTGCCCGGATGCCCGGCCGGTGCTCCAGCCCTTGACGGCGCCCGCCTCGGCCGAGCCCGAGCCCGGGGCCCTGGACCTTTGCCTGGCCTTGGCGTGGAAATGGGGCGAGAGAGCCCCCTCCCTCAGGGTCCTTCCCCAGGTGCACAAGCTCCTGGGGCTTCCTTGACACCCTTTCCGGGGGGGCCTAGGGTCCCCTCCAGGAGTCCTGGTTCATGAGCCAAAAAAAGAAGATCCTGGTCTTCGACGACGATCCCGACATCGGGATCTTCTGCAAGACCGTCCTCGAGACCATGGGGTGGGAGGTCAAGGTCTTCCATAAGGCCTTCGGTGCCGCCGAGGTGGTGGAGGTGGAGAAGCCGGACTTGATCATCCTGGACATCATGATGGAGCAATCCGATTCCGGGATCCGCCTGGCCAGGGAACTCGAAGACAAGGGGATCCCCATTTTCCTCCTCTCTGCCATCGCCCGCGCCACCGGGGCCGTTTTGGACCACCGGGAGCTTCCCGTCCTGGAGGTGATCAACAAACCGATCGAACCCCAGGAGCTGGTAGCCAAGGTTTCCCGGGTCCTTGGGGAAGAAAGGCGGGCCTGAAGAACCCCGGCCTTCCCGGGGAAAGGGAACTCCCCCTCCCCCCTGGGCCACTGGTTTCGATGGGGGGTGGAGGGTAGAGTCTCCCTTTTTCCTCCCCGGAATTCTTCTCCCGGAGGTTCCCTTGGAGACTGTCTGGAGATCCCTGGTTGAGGCGGCGCCCTTCCTGGCCTTGGGCCTGGGGTGGGGGTGTTCCTTCTCCTCGACGGATTACTGCGTCCTCCAGGGGCAGGTCGTCCGGCCCGACGGGAAGCCCGCCGCTTTCTGCGATCTCTACCTGGCCCGCTCCCGCTCGGATCTGGAAAGGGGAAGCCGTCCCTTCGGCCCCGAAGAGAGGGAGGATTTCCATGTTCCCGGGGAAAACCTCTACCGGTTCGTGAAGGCCGACGGGCAGGGACGTTTCCAGGCGGTTTTCCGGATCATGCGGCACGGGGGGCACCCGCAGGTCTATTACGGCCACCCCCTTCCCCGGGTTTTCATCCAGGCCGAGACCGGGCCCGGCTGCTGGGCGCGGTTCAGCCTGGACACGGAGTGGGGAGACTGGAGTTCCCGCCTGGAGGGGGACTTGAAGCCCATGGACCTGGGGACCCTTCTGTTGGGGGGGAAACCTCTTCACCTTCCGGAGCCGCCGCCCTTGAAAAAGGCTTACATGCGGGCCCTCGAATATCCGCCCTTGGAGACGGGGCAGGCCAGGAAACTCCAGTTGCAAGCGGAAAAGCCCTACAGGGCCGGCCGTTTCCTCCGGGCCGCCCGGCTCTACCGGGAAGCGGTGCGGCTCGAGCCGAGAAGCCCCTTGGCTTTCTACCTCACGGCGGAAAGTCTCTTCCGGGCCGGGAAGCCCCGGGAGGCTCTCTCCTTTGCGGGAGAGGCCGTCCGCCTGGATCCCTGGGTAGGCCTGGGTCATTTTCTTCGGGCCATGATCCTGGAGAAGCTGGGCAGGAAGGAAGAAGTCGTCAGGGCCCTCTTCCTGGCGTCCCAACTGGACCCGGCCCTGGAGGAAGCGCGGGTCAGGCTGGAGATGCTGGAACCCCGGGCCCGGCCCTTCCGCAAGAGCCCTTTGGTTTCAGGAGAGAGGTAGGCCCATGGCTTTCCCTGTCGTGGCCCTCGTGGGGCGGCCCAACGTGGGGAAATCGAGTCTCCTCAACAGGATGGCCCGCCGGCGGGTTTCCATCGTAGAGCCCACCCCAGGAGTGACCCGGGACAGGGTGACGGCCTTGGTGGAGCACGGGGACCGTTCCTTCCAGGTGATGGACACCGGCGGGATCGGGCTTTTCGACGAGGCCCTCCTGAAGGTGGAGGTGGAACGCCAGATCCAGGCGGCCTTCCTGGAAGCGGATCTGCTTCTCTTCCTCGTGGACGCCCGGGAGGGGCTCACGCCGGTGGACCTGGAAGTAGCCGGGCTTCTCAGGAAGTCCCGCAAGCCCGTCTTCCTGGTGGCGAACAAGGCCGAGTCCCCGGCCTCCCGGATGGAGGCTCCTGCTTTCCTGCGCCTGGGCTTCGGGGAACCCTTCCTGGTCTCCGCCCTGGAAGGTTTCGGTGTTCCGGAACTTCTGGACAGGGTGGTGAAGGAACTCCCCCCGGAAGGGGAAGAGAGGGCCGCCCTGGAGCCCTTGATGAAGATCGCCGTCCTGGGCAAGAGGAACACCGGGAAGTCCTCCCTCATCAATTACCTGGCCGGGGAAGAGCGGGTCATCGTCTCGGAACTTCCCGGGACGACCCGGGACGCCGTGGACGTCCTCTTCGAGAGGGGAGGGCGGCGGATCCTGGCCATCGACACGGCGGGTCTACGCAAGAAAAGGTCCGTCCAGGACGCGGTTGAGTTCTTTTCCATGAAGAGAGCGGAAACCGCCGCCTTGCGGGCCGACGTGGTTCTGCTCCTGTTCGACGTGAGCCGGCCCATCTCCCGGGTGGACCAGAGCCTGGCCAAGTTCCTCCTGGACCACCACAAGCCGGTGGTCATCGCCGGGACCAAGTGGGACCTGGCCAAGGAGAGGACCAGGCCCGGGGACTGGGAGGAATACATCCGCGCCAAGCTGGCGGGACTCTCCTTCGCGCCGATCAGCTTCTTCTCCGTGAAGGAAGGGTTCCACGTGGAGGAGACACTGGATCTCTGCTGGGAACTCTTTTCCCAGTCCCGGGTCCGGGTCGGGACGGGCGAACTCAACCGGGTTCTCCGGGAGGCATTGGAAACGGTGAGTCCCCGCCCCAAGCGGGGGGCCAAGGCGCCGAAGATCTTCTTCGCCACCCAGCCCGAGATCGGGCCGCCCACGTTCGTGCTCTTCGTCAACGATCCGGCTCTCTTCTCCAAGGATTATCTCCGATTCCTCCAGAACCGCCTGCGCCGGGAGTTTCCCTTCAAGGAGGTTCCCCTCAGGATCCTCCTCAGGAAGCGGGAGAAGGTGGAGCTTCCCCCGGCGGGGGGGAAGGAGAGGGGCCGGGGCCGCGGAGGACCCGGGAAAAGGGAAAGGAAGCGTTGAAATGAGAAATTCCCGGCAGGTCCTCTTTTTTCTCTTCCTCCTCATGGGGGGCTGCGCCTCGGCGCCCTCCTGGAAGGAAGTGGACTTTCCTTCCCCCCTGGCCCAGAAGGACGCCTGGTTCCTGGCGGGAGCCGCGGCGGAGGCCTGCGGCTTCTCCACCGATGAAAGGGCCTCGGATCCCAGGAAAGGAGAGATGGTTTCCTTGTGGAAGGAGAGGCTCGCCCCTTTCGGAAAGGGCTATCGCCTCAAGTTGCACGTGAGGCTCCGCCCCGAGGAGGAAGGAAAAGTGAGGGGGCTGGAATTCTACGTGGAGCGCCAGGTGAACCAATCCATGGAGAACCCC
>JALUZX010000398.1 GCA_027011425.1 Planctomycetota bacterium | reverse complement strand
CTCCGGGGGGAAGCCCCCCCGTTCCCGTTCCTTCTTCTTGTAGCCATGCTTTCCTCGCCGGGTCCCCCGAAAAGAAAAAAAGAAGATCGCGTCCTTCCCGGGAGACCCTTCCGGGAAAGAGCGCGGGCGATCACCACTCCTTCAAGAAGACTCCTTCCTCTCCAGGCGGGCCACGAAGGACCCGTCCCGGATCCCCGCCTGGGGGAGGGTGGTTTCCATGAGCATAATCTCCCAACCCTCCAAAGTTTCCACGACTCCCTCGTTTTCCTCCTCTTCCAGGGAGCACGTGGAGTAGACCAGGACACCTCCCGGGGCCACGGCCCCGGCCGCCCGGGCCAGGATCTCCCTCTGGATGGCGGGAAGCTTCTTGTAGTCCTTGGCCTTGAGCTTCCACCGCCCTTCGGGCCGCCGGGCCAGGACTCCCGTGCTCGTGCAGGGCACGTCGGCCAGCACCCTGTCGTAGGGGCCCCGGGCGAGAATCTCCTCCAGGGAGGCCCCTCGGGCCACCTTCACCGAGGTCAGACCCAGCCTCTCCACGGCCCGGGCCACCCGCTCCAGGCGCCGGGGCTCGATGTCCCAGGCCACGATCTCCCCCCGGTCCCCCATGAGTTCCGCCGCCTGGGTGGTCTTCCCCCCCGGGGCGGCGCAAAGGTCCAGCACCCGCTGGCCCGGCTTGGGATCCAGGACTTCCACGGCCCGCATGGCCGCCTGGTCCTGGACCGTCACCCAGCCCTTCTTGAGGACCTCCAGGCGGGCCGGGTTCCCGGTGTAGTCCACCTGGAAGGTGCCGGGCCGCGCCCCTTCCCGGATCCCTTCCACCCCTTCCCGGCGCAGGGCCTCGGCCACCTCCTCAGGCGTGGCCCGCAGGGGATTGACCCGCAAGTTGAGGGGAGGCGTGGTGTTCCCCGCCTCCAGGAGTTCCCGGGCCCGCTCCTCTCCCCACCGGGCGGTCCACTTGCGCACCAGGAAATCCGGGTAGGAGTAGAAGACCGCCAGGTAGGCGAGTTTCCGCTTCTCCGGATCCGGAAGGAAGGGCTCGGGAAAGGAGAGGAGCCGGCCCCCGGGCAGGGCCACCTGGGAGAGAGGGTCCTCCACTTCCCCGCCTTCGGCGATGGAGTCCGCCGCCCGCCGGAGAATGGCGTTCACCAGGGCCTTGGCCTTGCGCCCCTCCACGAGGCGCACCGACTGGTCCACCGCCGCCCGGGCGGGCACCCGGTCCAGGTAGAGCAACTGGTAGAGACCGATCCTTAGGGCCTGCCGCACCGCCCCGGGGCCGGGCATCCCCTTTTTCGCCGACGCCTTGACCAGGGCGTCCAGGAGGCGGAAGGAGCGGACCACGCCCAGGACGATCTGCCAGAACAGGCCCTTTTCCCGTTGGTGGACGGCGGCCCTGTCGGCGGTCCTTTGCAGGAGGGGCCTGAGCTGGGTCCGCCTTTCGTTCCCGCTCCAGGCGCAGAGCACCCGGTGCGCCTCCCGGCGGGCCCAGGAAGCGGACTGGGGCTTGGACTTGCTCACCTCTCCCCGCTCCTTCCTTTCCATGAAAAGGCCGCCCCCTCGGGGAGCCTGGCTCCCCGGACGAACTCGGCGGCTTCCATCTCCCGCTTCCCTCCCGGTTTCAGCCGGGTCACCAGGTAGGCCCCCTCCCCGGCCGCCACGAGCAGGCCCTCCTTGCCGGTTTCCAGGATCCTCCCAGGCCGGGCGCCTTCCACCCCCTCCGGCAAAGGGAGGGGCCGCCCCAAAAGAAGGATGAGGCGCCTGCCCAAGAGCATGCTGGAAGCGCAAGGCCAGGGCTGAAGCCCCAGGACCCGGCGGTGGATCTCCCGGGCCGGAAGGCTCCAATCCAGGGGGCTCTCTTCCTTTTTGATCTTGGGCGCGTAGGTGGCCAGGCTCTCGTCCTGGGGTTCCAGGGGGGGGTCCCCTTCCTCCAGGATCTCCAGGGCCTCCAGGAAAGCCGAGGCGCTCAGTTCCGCCAGGCGGCGCCTGAGGGAGGCCCCGTCCTCGTCCGGGCCCAAGAGAATCTCTTTCTTCAGGAGGATCGGGCCCTGGTCCATCTTTTCATTCATCTTGATGATCGTGACCCCCGTCCTCTCCTCTCCGGCCAGGATGGCCCGCTGGACAGGGGCAGCGCCCCGGAACTTGGGGAGGAGGGAGCCATGAGCGTTGAAACAGCCCCCCTTGGGGAGGTCCAGGAGTTCCCGGGAGAAGATCCGCCCGAAGGAGATCACCAGGGCCAGGTCGGGGTCGTAACCCGCGAGTTCCTCGAGGAACTCCGGGGTGTTCACCTTCTCCGGTTGGAGGCAGGGGATCCCCGCATCCCGGGCGGCCTGGGCCACGGGAGCAGGACGGAGGACCCGTCCCCGCCCTTCGGCCCGGTCCGGGTGGGTCACGACCAGGCAGGGAGGGCGTCCCTTCTCCAGGAGGGCCTCCAGGGAAGGCAGGGCGTAGCCGGAAGATCCAAAGAAGACGACGCGCAAGAAAACGAGCCTTTCTTGTCCTTATTCTCCATGTTCCCCGCCGGTGGAAGTCCCGGGAAGA
>JALUZX010000397.1 GCA_027011425.1 Planctomycetota bacterium | reverse complement strand
CACCGGCCTCATCCGGAGGACCTTCGCGGGACTCCGCAAATTACTCTACGAGTATTGCCCGGACCTTCCCCACCTCTCCATGGGAATGTCCCACGACCTGGAGATCGCCGTGGAGGAAGGAGCCACCTACGTGCGGGTGGGCACCGCTCTCTTCGAGGGACTCCGGTCAGCCGGCGGGGGAACCTAGTGCGCCTCAAGGTCATCGAAAAGGGACCCTGGGAAGGGAAGGAAGTCCCGCTGAAACCCGGGGTGGGCGTCACCCTGGGAACGGACCCTTCCTGCACTCTCTCCTTCCCAGGGGCCGCCGGCGTCGAAGGCGTCCACTGCGTGATCCGCGCCCTCAAGCAGGGAGGCTTCGGGGTCAAGGACCTGGGCTCCCAGGAGGGGACCTTTCTCAACGCCAAGCGGGTCAAGGTGGCCCGCCTCTCCCCGGGGGACCTCCTGAGGGTCGGCACGGTGACCCTGGAAGTCCTGGACGGCGAGCCGGAGAAGAAACCCTCCGCCGCGACTTCCGGGGAAGAGGCGCCGGGGGAGAAAAAAGGCGCCCCTCCCTCCTCTTCCGGCGCCTCTCCCCCCAGGCGCCCCAAGGGCAAACTCCCCCCCCGCAAACGCGACCTGGAGCGGGTGGGCACCGAGATCGGCGGATACAAGATCCTCGAATTCCTGGGCCGCGGCGGAATGGGCACGGTCTACCGGGCCCTCCAGGTCTCCCTCCAGCGCGAGGTGGCCCTCAAGCTCCTGCGCCGGGAGCGCACCAAGGACCCGGCCTTCGTGGAGGACTTCGTCCGCGAGGCCCGGGCGGCCGCCCGCTTCAACCATCCCAACGTGGTCCACGTCTACGACGTGGGTCACGAGGGAGACGTCTACTTCTACTCCATGGAACTCATGGACCGGGGCTCCCTGGAGGAGGAGCTTGCCGAGCGGGGCAAACTCCCCTGGGAGGAAGCCCTCAAGGTGATCCGCGACGCCGCCCGGGGGCTCCGCTACGCCGAGGAGATGGGGGTCGTCCACAGGGACATCAAGCCCGACAACCTGATGCGCAACTCCCAGGGCATGACCAAGATCGCGGACCTGGGCCTGGCCGCCGCCACGGGGGAGACCAGCGAAGGCGGCGAGGGGGAAGAAAAGAAGAAGATCTTCGGCACCCCCCACTTCATCTCCCCCGAGCAGGCCAGGGGGGAAGCGGTGGACGTGCGCAGCGACATCTACTCCCTGGGGTGCACCTTCTACCGGTTGGTCACCGGAAAGACCCCCTTCCAGGGCGAGACCGTCCGCGAAATCATCAGGAAGCATTTCACCGAAGAGCCCGAGCCGGCTTCCCAGGCGGAGCCCTCCGTTCCCGATGCGGTGAGCCGGGTCATCCAGAAGATGATGGCCAAGGATCCCTCCGAGCGCCACCAGTCCGCCCAGGAACTCCTGGCCGACCTGGACGGCCTGGCCCGGAAGGGAGGCGGCCTGAGGTGGGCGCTCATCCTCCTCCTGGCGGGGATCGCCGCCGCCGCCCTGGCCCTGGCCTTTTGCAAGCGGGAACCGGTGGTCATCCAAAAACCCGCCCCCGAAAATTCCAACCTCAAGGAAAAGGTCCGGGAGGTGGAGCGGACCCGCCGGGAGCTGGAGGCCCAAAAGGCCCTTCTGGAAGCGGCGGCCCTGGCCGAGGGACCGGGCAAGGCGGCCCGCCTGGAAGAAATCGCTTCCAAGTATCCCATGACGGAGGCCGGCAAAAAAGCCGCCGCCCGGGCAGCCGCCCTGAGAAAGAAGCTCGCCCGCATCGAGAAGGCCCGGCAGGAGAAGGCCGCCCGCGTCCGGAACTGCATCGCGGCCCTGCGCAAATCCCTGGAAGAGGCGGAAAAGGCCGGCGACGGGAGGGCCTTCTTCAAGGCGGTCCGGGGCATCCCGGGCCTCCAGGCCCTGGGATCGGAGCCGAAGGTCGCAAAGGCCCTGGCCGCGACCCGGGCCAAGGCGGCGGTCCTGGTGGACCAGGCCCTGGCCGGGACCCTCCGGAAAACCGGCGCTCTCCTCAAAAAGACCGACCTGGCGGGCGCGGCCAAGGCCCTGGAGGCCGCGCGGAAGCTCCTGGCCGACCCGGCCCTCCCGGGCGACCTGCGGGGAAAGCTGAAAAAACACTATTCCCCGAAAATCGCGCTCTTCGTCAAGATCCTCGCCCGGGAAAAAGAAAAGGCCCGGGCCCTCCAGGCCGAGGCGGACAGGGAGATTTTCTTCCGGGACCTCTACCGGGGCCCGGAGAGCGCCCTCGCCCGGAGCGCCCGCTTCGACTTCGACGGCGCCCTCCAGGCCGCCCGGGCCCTGAAAAAAAAGCTTCACACCAAGGCCTTCCACGGCCTCCTGTCGGCCCGGATCGCCCAGATCCAGGGGGCGGCCCGGGCCTGGAAGGCCTTTGTGGCCGGCCTGGCCGGGGGCGGAGACTCCACAGTCCGCCTGGACGGCGCGGACTGGCGGATCCTCTCTCTCAGGGGCGGAAACACCCTTCTCCTGGAAAAGATCGAGAAAACCGGGCGGAGCAAAAGAAGGCCCCGGAGAAAAAAGAAGAAGTCCTCCCCGCCGAGGCTTCAATTGCGGATAGACGAGACCCTTCTCCTCCAGCGGCCCGGCGTCCTGGCCGCCCTGCTCGACCCCGGCCCCAGGGGCGTGAAAGACCCTGCCGCCCTGGGCGAGCTGGCCGAACTCTGCGCCTGGATCGGCCCCCTTCCCCTGGTCCGCCGGGCCCGGTGGTGGATGAAGAAAATCGACCCCGCCGATCCCCGGTCCGGGTTGAGCCCTCTTCCCCCCGTCTTCAGCGCCCCCCTCCTGGACCTGGCCGCCCGGATTCTCCGGGACTCCCCGGGCGCCCTTCCCCCGGACAGGGCCCGCCCGGTCCGGGACGAGGTGGAAGCCGCCCGGCTCCTGTCGGCGGGCCTCCGCGCCCTGGCGGCGGGCCGGAACCTGGAAGCCAAGGATGCCCTGGAGCGGATTCCCGCCGAGCACGCGGGGAGCGTGATCTACGGCCTGCTCGGAGAAGGAAGCGCCCTGGACCCGGACCGGCCTCCGAACACCCCCAAGAGGTAGGCCCCGTGGACGATCAAACCCTGGAAACCCGGCCCGCCCAGGAGGGCGGGACCCTCTTCCGCCTTCGGGCCCGCCCCGGGGCCTCCCGGAACGGGCTGGAAGGAATCCACGGCGGCGCCCTCAAGGTGGCCGTCCACGCGCCGCCAGAGAAGGGCAAGGCCAACAAGGCCCTCCTGGAGGTCCTGGCCAAGGCCCTGGGAATCCCCAAGAAACGTTTCTCCCTGGCCAAGGGGGAAACCTCCAAGGACAAGTGGATCGCCGTCCAGGGCGTCACCCCGGCGGAACTGGAAAGACGGATCCAAGAGGCCCTGAAGAAATGATCCAGAAATACACCTTCCCCATAGATACGGCCTTGACCCGCACGGCCTCGGAACTCCGGGCTCTGTTGCCCGCCCCCCCCTCGTGGGCCCTGGTTCCCGGCACGGGAACGGAGGACTTCCTCCAGGCAATGGAGGACGTCCGGCCCCTCCCGGCGGAAGAATCGGCGCCGGGGTTCTTCAGGGGGGATCTCTTCCTGGGGGAAAGAAAGGGCAGCCTGGTCCTCCTGGCCGATCCGCCCGGGGCCCCCTGGAATGGAGGTCGGCCCGAGGAGGCGCTCTTCTTCTTCCGCCTCCTCTCCCTGCTCGGGGCGGACAAGCTCTTTCTTTCCACGGCCGGAGCTTCCTTTACCGGCCACATACCTCCCGGGGAACTCGCCCTGGCGGCGGACCACCTGAACTTCACGGGAAGCCACCCTTTGCGCTACCCCGCATCCCAGGAGGGCGCCTGGCCCCTCTTTCCGGACATGACCGCCGCCTACAGGCCCGACCTCCGGGCCAAGGCCCGGTCCCTGGCCCGGGCCCGGGGGCGCTCCCTTCCGGAGGTGACCTACGCGGGGGTCCCGGGGCCTTCCCTTCCCACGCCGGCGGAATTCCGGTTTTTCCGAAACTCCGGCGCCCAGGTGGTCTCCATGAGCGGCCCCCCCTGGGTGGAAGCGGCCGTGCAGGCCGGCCTCGGCGTGGTCCTCCTTCTTGCCGTCACCCAGGAAGTGGACCCGGACCAGCCGGCGCCCATCGACCTGGAGGCCGTATTGGCTGCGGCGGAATCTCTTTCGATGCCCCTTGTGGAGACGGCCTTCGACCTGGTGGAAAGCCCGTGGGAGGAAGAGGAATGAAACCCGTCAGGCTGGGCATGCTCGTCTCCGGCGGGGGAAGGACCTTCCAGAACATGGTGGAGGCCTGCCGGCGGGGGGAGGTTCCGGGAGAAGTCGTGGCCCTGGTCTCCTCGAGCCCGAAGGCCTACGCCCTGGAGAGGGCGAAGAAGCTCGGCATCCCGGCCGCCGTGGTCCGGCCCAGGGACTGTTCCGGGCCGGAGGAACTCGGCGAGAGGACCTTCGCCTTCCTCAGGAAACACGGGGTCCAGTGGGCCCTCATGGGGGGCTACATGCACCACGTCCTCGTGCCGGAGGATTTCGAAGGCCGGGTTCTCAACATCCACCCCGCCCTGATCCCCAGCTTCTGCGGCAAGGGGATGTACGGCCGTCACGTGCACGAGGCGGTGCTGAAAGCGGGGGTGAAGGTCACAGGAGTGACCGTGCATTTCGTGGACGACGAATACGACCACGGCCCCATCGTCCACCAGGCGGCGGTGCCCGTGGAGCCGGGAGACACCGTGGAGACCCTCTCCGCCCGGGTCTTCGAGGCGGAGAAGAGGGCCTACCCCGAGGCGGTCCGGCGGGTTCTCGCCAAGGAGGCGGGAGCGCGCCCCGAAGGGGGAAAAGAGAGGGTGACCCGCTTCTACCTGGTCCGCCACGGCGAGACCGAGCTGAACCGGACCGACTGCTTCAGGGGCGCGGCGGACGTGGAACTGAACGACCTGGGGCGAAGGCAGGCCGCCCAGGTGGGCCGCGCCCTGGAAAAGGTCCCCTTTACGGCCGTCCTCTCGAGCCCCATGAAGAGGGCATGGTATACCGCCCAGAGGATTTCAGAGGCCCGGGGGCTCTCCCCGCGGCCCGAGCCGGCCTTCCGCAACATCGACCTGGGCCCCTGGAACGGCAAACCCAAAAAAGAGGTCCAACAGGAGCGGCCCGACCTCTGGGAGAAATGGCTCACCCATCCCGAGTCCCTGGAGATTCCCGGGGCCGAGACCCTGCGGCAGGTCCAGGAGAGGGCCTGGAACCGCCTCCTGGAGCTTCTCGAAGAATTCCGGGGCGAGACCCTGGTGCTCGCCACCCACACTACGGTGATCAAGCCCATCCTGGCCCGGGCCCTCTCGGTTCCGGAACCCTGGTTCTGGCGGTTCCACATCGACCACGCCGCCTACGCCGTCCTGGAGCACCGCTCGCTCAGGGGCTGGTGCCTGGCCGCCGCCAACCGGACGGACCACCTGGAGACCTTCCGCCCCGAACCCGCGTAGGGGACCGTAGGGATCGCCGAAGGGCGCAGCAGGCGCCCGAACGTCGTCCCGCGATGACACCCTCCCCCTTGTTTCTTCCGGCCCACTTTCCCAAAATGCAAAATGTAAAAGAAACCAACCCAACGGAGGAGACAACCAGACCGAGGAAACATGCCCAAAAAGATCCAGATTCTCGGGACAGGCTGTCCCAAGTGCAGAAAACTCGAAGAGACCGTGCGGGCCGCCGCCTCTGAGCTCGGCCTGGACTGTGTCATCGAAAAAGTCACGGAGATCACCGAGATCATCGAGTTCGGCGTCATGACCACGCCCGGGCTCGTGGTGGACGGCGAACTCAAGATCGCCGGCAAGGTGCCGCCCATGGAGAAGGTCAAGGACCTGATCCGGTGAAGCGGGCCCTGACCCTCTTTCTCCTGCTCTTCGCCGGCGCCACGGTGGTCCGGGTCGTGGTGGGAGAGATCGCCTCGGGCGGCCGGAAAGGAGCGGAGGCCCTCCAGATCCCGGCCGAGGGGAAAGTCCTGGCGGCCTACTACTTCATCGTGGGCAAGGTCCGGTGCTCCACCTGCCTCACCATGGAGGCCTACAGCCGGGAAGCCGTCCGGGAACGCCTGGGCTCCGAGGCCGCCGCCGGCAAGGTCCTCTTCGCCGTGGTGGACACCGAAAACCCCCGCTTCCACCACTACAAGAAGGACTTCAAGCTTCCTTCCACCTCCCTGGTCCTGGCGGAATACGAGCAGGGCAAACTCAAACGCTACAAGAACCTCAACCGGATCTGGCGGCTCGTCCGGGACAAGAAGGCCTTCCTGGACTACGTGGAGAAAGAGGCCCGGACCCTCCTGGGAGACGTCCAGTGAGCGCCTTCCTCCTCGTCCTGGCGTCGGCCTTCTGGTTCGGGATCCTGACTTCCATCAGCCCCTGCCCGCTGGCCACCAACATCGCCGCCATCTCCTTTGTCGCCCAGGACGTGGAGAACCCCTGGAAGGTCCTGAGGATGGGCTTCATCTATACCCTGGGACGGGTCTTCACCTACGTGGTCCTGGGGGCCCTCATCATCTACGGGATCCTGGCCGGTGCGGGGGCCGCGGACTTCCTCCAGCACTACATCGACAGCTTTCTCGGTCCCATTCTGGTGGTCCTGGGCCTCCTCCTTCTGGGATGGATCGGAGAGAGCCTGGCCCTCCCCGGGACAGGCGGCGGGGCGAAGAGAGCCGCCGCCCTGGCGGGCCCGCTGGCGCCCTTCGTGCTGGGCGTCCTCTTCGCCCTTTCCTTCTGTCCCGTCTCGGCGGGCCTCTTCTTCGGAAGCCTCCTCTCCCTGGGATTGAAAGAAAACTCCCCCTTCCTCGTGCCCGCCGCTTTCGGCCTGGGCACGGGTCTGCCCGTGCTCGCCTTCGCCCTGGCCGTCTCTTTGGGAACGGCCTCGGTGGGAAGTCTCTTCCACAAGGTGAAAGTCTTCGAGGCCTGGGCGCGCCCCATCACGGGGACCATCTTCATCCTCGTGGGCGTCTATTACTCCCTTGCCTACTCCTGGGGCCTGGCCTAGAGGTTTTTCATGGCTGAAGACAGACCAAAGGGAAAAAAGAAAGTCCTCTTTCTCTGCACGGGCAACTCCTGCAGGAGCCAGATGGCCGAGGGCTGGACCCGGGCCCTCTGGGACGGCGAGATCCAGGCCTGGTCCGCCGGAATCGAGGTCCACGGCCTCAACCCCCTGGCCGTAAAGGTCATGGCCGAGGCGGGGGTGGACATCTCGGGCCAGGAATCCAAGCACGTGGAAACCCTGCTGGACATCCCCTTCGACCTGGTGGTCACCGTCTGCGACCACGCCCGCGAGCACTGCCCCCTCTTCCCGGGGAAGACAAGAGTCGTCCATCGGGGCTTCGACGACCCGCCCCGCCTGGCCAAGGAAGCCGCGACGGAAGAAGAAGCCCTGGCCCACTTCCGCAGGGTCCGGGACGAGATCCGGGATTTCGTAAAGACCCTGCCCCGCTACCTGGATTGACGCCGCGAGATGGCCGCTCTCCTCCCCGGGGCCGGGATCATTCCCTGGGTGAGGTGGAAGAGGGAACCTCTCCGCGTGACGTATTCCTGCGCAAGCTCGGCACAGCCAAATGGTTCGCCTTCAGGAGCCCCCAGGCCGAGGAAACCGCCAGGATGACCCAAAGAATATCGAACCCGTTGACCAGGGATTGGAGCCCTCCGCCCCAGAAGACCTTCCAGACGCCCTCGCTGAAGAAAGTCACCTTGTCGGCCAGATCCTTGCCGCCGTCCTTCAGGACCACGGTCTTCACGATATGGAAGACCGTGATATACTTCCCGATGAGAATCCCAAGGAGTGAAGAAACGGCGGCGATCGATTGCATGGGTATCCCCCTCCTCCCCTTTGAGAAGGCCAGGACCCCGAGTGCCGCCAGGATTCCCACCGCCACCGCCACGTACCCGACTTCCGCGTCCGCCAGGATGACGATCAACCCCCAGATGATCCCCCCGATCACGGCGCCGATGCCCCCCCCGAGGACAGGGAGAAGAAGATCCGAAGGCCTCAGCTTGGTCCTGGACCGTATAGCCCTCACCAGGGGACGGGCCTCATCCCTCTCGATTCCGAACTCCCGCTTCAAGTAACGGAAGATCGCCTCGTCCGAGGCCCCTCGAAGGACCGATGCTTCGAGTTTGCTCTCCAATTCCTCCGGGAGATCCATCGGAACGGCCTGGTCTCCTGACATCGGGAACCTCCATTTCTTTTCCTGGGGCATTCCTTCCTTGGATCCCCGCCTGACTTCCCGGAACACTCTTCGAGAAAAAAATGCATCCCTGGAACCTGTTCCATCCATACTTCACTTGAAAGCATACACACTCCACCGTCCTTCTTGAATCCCCGCCTTTTCCAGGAGGCCCTCATTTTTGAAGGCCCGCTCCAGGGAGACCGCCTCGGGGAGGTCTTTCTGGACCAGGAGGTAGACCGTGGGGAAGCGCCCGGGGAAACGCCCCAGGAAGGCCTTCACCCCCTCCGGCGTGAGGGGTTCCTGCTCGGGGTAGCCCGATTCCAGGACGGGCCGGTCCGCCTGGTAGGGGACCCACCAGGAGCGGGGCCCCACCACGAGGGAACCGGGCGGGGTGTGGGTCCGGATCCACTGGGCCACCCGGGGGGGAAGCATCCTCTTGTCGTCCCTCCGGGGAAACCCCCTGGCGAAAAGGGCCCCGGCCCAGAGGATGGCGAGAAGGAGGGAGACCGGGGGAAGGGCCGAAAGGGCGGGGCGCTTTTTCCAGGCTCTTTCCGAGAGAGCGTATCCCCCCGCCAGGGCCAGGGGAAGGAGGGAGACCAGCATGGGGCCCGCGAGCCTCCGTCCGATCCGGTCGAAGAGAATCATCCCCCCGAGGAGAACCAGGAGGGCGCCGTAGAAAAGGAGGAATCCCCAAAGAATGAGCAAGACCGAAGAGTTCCACCCCCCTTTTTCCAC